>NZ_JAKJEW010000035.1:0-39583 GCF_022705245.1 Candidatus Skiveiella danica
ATGTTGTAGCCACGGGCAGAAAACAGCCCCACCACGCGCGACAGCGCGCCGGCCTCGTTTTCAAGCAAAACTGCAATGATGTGTTTCATGATGCGATTCCTCTTTTCGCCGCCCTCCCCCGTGCACGGTAATGCACAGGCTTGGCGGGCAATAGATTCGTCAATAGGATGGGTGATGGTTCGATTGGATGCATGAGCCGCGGCGAACGCCGCCGCGGACCTGCCGATCAGTCGTTCAGAGGTCTTCCGCCCCCAGCAGCATTTCGGTGATGCCCTTGCCCGCCTTGACCATCGGGAAGACGTTTTCGGTGGGGTCGGTCCGGAAATCCATGAACACCGTGCGGTCCTTCAGCTTGCGTGCTTCGCGCAAGGCGCCTTCCACATCCTGCGGACGCTCGATCAGCATGCCGACGTGCCCATAAGCCTCGGCCAGCTTCACGAAGTTCGGCAGTGCATCCATGTAGCTGTGGCTGTAGCGGCCAGAGTATTCGATCTCCTGCCACTGGCGAACCATGCCCAGATAACGATTGTTCAAGGCCAGGATCTTGATAGGCGTGTTGTACTGCAAGCAGGTCGACAGTTCCTGGATGCACATCTGCACCGAACCTTCACCGGTGACGCAGAACACCTCGCTCTCGGGTCGTGCCAACTTGATCCCCATGGCATAGGGAATTCCGACTCCCATGGTGCCAAGTCCGCCGGAGTTGATCCAGCGGCGGGGCCGGTCAAACCGGTAATACTGCGCGGCCCACATCTGGTGCTGGCCGACATCCGAGGTGATGTACGCGTCCTCGTCCTTGGTCATCTCCCAGAGCGTCTCGACGACATATTGCGGCTTGATGACGTCGTTGTTGCCCCGGTCGTATTTCAGGCAATCGCGCGCGCGCCAGCCCTCGATCGTTTCCCACCAGCCCTTGAGCGCGTGAGCGTCCGGCTTGAGCGATCCCTCGCGGATCATCGAGATCAACTCGACCAGCACATCCTTGACGTCGCCGACGATGGGCACATCCACCTTCACCCGCTTGGAGATGCTGGAAGGATCGATATCGATATGGATGATCTTGCGTTCGTTCTGGGCGAAATGCTTCGGATTGCCGATCACGCGGTCGTCAAAACGGGCACCCACCGCCAGCAACACGTCGCAGTGCTGCATCGTGTTGTTGGCCTCGATCGTGCCGTGCATGCCCAGCATGCCCAGGAACTTGCGATCCGAGGCGGGATACGCACCAAGACCCATGAGCGTGTTGGTGACCGGGTAACCCAGCATGTCCACCAGGGTACGCAGTTCCTGCGTGGCATTGCTGAGCAGTACGCCACCGCCGGTATAGATGTATGGGCGCTTGGCCGACATCAGCAACTGCAAGGCCTTGCGGATCTGGCCGCCGTGCCCTTTGCGCACCGGGTTGTACGAGCGCATCTCCACGGATTCGGGATAGCCCGCATACGGCGTCTTGTTGAAAGAGACGTCTTTCGGGATGTCCACCACCACAGGGCCTGGACGGCCAGTGCGTGCAATGTGAAACGCCTTTTTCATGACATCCGCCAGTTGGCGCACGTCCTTGACCAGGAAGTTGTGCTTGACGACGGGTCGGGTGATTCCGACCGTATCGCACTCCTGGAAAGCGTCCTGGCCGATCGCCGCCGTGGGGACCTGGCCCGAAATGATGACCATCGGAATGCTGTCCATGTAGGCCGTGGCAATTCCCGTGACGGCATTGGTCACGCCAGGACCGGATGTAACCAGCGCTACGCCAACATCGCCTGTCGCGCGGGCATAGCCGTCTGCCGCATGGACCGCAGCCTGTTCGTGGCGCACGAGGACATGCTGGATGGTGTCTTGCTTGAAGAAGGCGTCGTAGATATGGAGTACGGCACCGCCCGGATAGCCCCAGACGTACTTGACGCCTTCGGCCTGCAGTGACTTGACGAGGATTTCCGCACCGCGGAGTTCGGGGGTGGATGCGCCGGCAGATGCGGCCGCTGCGGATGCCATTTCGGCTTTGGTGATTTCCATTTTCAACCTTTGTGAATTTCTCTGACGAAAAACCTTGGGTGCCCCTTCGATTGACTCTTGTGAAGTTACGTCGGAACTTGAGGCCAGGGACATGGGCGTGCTGCTTGCTCCGCCGGACCGTGACCCGTTTGCATTTTGATTTGCAGCGCGCATTATCGCACTGCAACATCACGGACACCAAAACATGACGGTTTTTCTTTATGAAATGAGATAATCCCACCCTGTTCAGATTCCGGCCAGGGCCATTGCGGCTTCGCCCTGACTCAGGAAGCTGCGATACAACCCCCTCCAGCAAGCCCTTGGCAACCGAACAAGAACTCAACGACTTCCTGAAAAGCGTCGAAAAACGAGCTTTCAAGCGTTCGGTGTATCACGTTCGCAACGAGGAGTCGGCGCTGGACATCGTTCAGGACAGCATGATGAAGCTGGCCGAACACTACGGGGACAAGCCCGCATCTGAGTTGCCCATGCTGTTTCAGCGCATCCTGTCGAATTGCACACTCGACTGGTTTCGCCGCCAAAAGACCCGCAGCGCTCTCTTCTCGAACCTTGGAGACTTCGAATCGGCATCGGAAGATGGCGAATTTGATCTTCTTGAAACTTTTTCCGGAGTTGACGACTCGCAACAGGTCGAAAGTGCCGAGGACAGCACCCGCCGCGCCCAGACCTTTCACGAAATTGAAGACGAAATCATGAAGTTGCCTGCGCGTCAACGCGAAGCCTTCCTCATGCGTTACTGGGAGGATATGGACGTGGCGGAAACTGCCGCGGCCATGGGCTGCTCCGAGGGCAGTGTCAAGACACACTGCTCCCGTGCGGTTCTGGCCCTCAGCACGGCGCTGAAGGCGAAAGGGATACAACCATGACTTATTCTCTCCATCACCAAGCTGAAGTCCTGATGGATCGCTATGGCGTGAAGGTCGCTGCCCGTCTTTCGCAAGGGTCGGCGCAGTTGCCGCACGATATCTCCGAGCGCCTGCGCGTTGCCCGGTTGCAGGCTGTCGCCCAACGCAAACGTGCGCCGGTCGTACAGTCCCGTCTTGCGACGAGTGTTTCGTCTTCCGGTGGCGCCGCGGCGCTCACTTTCGGAGATGAAGGCTGGAGTATCTGGAGTCGCATGGCGTCTGTCTTGCCGCTGGTTGCGCTGGTTGCCGGTCTGGTGCTCATCAACGGGATTCAGAACGAAGACCGCGCCAATGAGGTGGCCGAAGTGGATACCGCCTTGCTGACCGACGACCTTCCTCCTGCGGCATACGCCGATTCCGGATTCATCCAGTACTTGAAGTCGGCCGCTCACCGCACCGCGTCCGAATGAGGACAGGCGGTAACGTCCGATGACGATCGCGCTTCCGAGCTCCCGCCTCTTTCTGGTATTTCTCGCTTCAATGACGGGGGGGCTTACTTTGGGCTGGGCCCAGCCGGCTTCCGAAGGAACTCCCCCTGCCGTACTCACCCAGCAGGCACCGGCGCCTGCGCTGCCAGGTCTTGCGGCGCCCGCTGCGGCGACTGCCAGCCAGAATCTGCCGGCCCGTAGTCCCCTGCCTGCCGCAAGCGCCGCATCGTCCCGCGCCTTCACGCCAGCGGCCACATCGCCTGTGGCACCGCCCAAAGCGTGGAACGAATTGAGCGCACCGCAGCAACAGGCGCTCAAGCCACTGGCGGCGAACTGGAACAGCATCGACGAACCCCAGAAGCGCAAGTGGCTGGCTGTCTCCAAGAATTTCGGTTCCATGACACCCGCCGAGCAGGCCAAACTGCACAGCCGCATGAGTGAGTGGGCGGCCTTGAGCCCCAAGCAGCGAACACAGGCTCGCCTGAACTTTGGCGAAACCACCCAGGTTCCCGCCGAAGAAAAGCGCGCGACATGGGAGGCCTACCAGGCATTGAGCCCCGAGGAGAAGCGCAAACTGGCGGCTGGCGCGCCATCGCGCCCACCTGGCGCCGCGCCGGCGCTCAAGCCAGTGCCGGCAACCAAGCTCGCAACGACCCCGAACGCCAATCCACCACGGGGCGGAGCCTCGGGCACCTCACCGGCTGCGGCCCGCGCCGCCAGCGCGCCCCGCCAGATCGACCAGAAGACCCTGCTGCCACGCAAGGTCGCCAGCGCGCCCTGAAGCGGCCGGTCCACGTCCGCCTTCATGCGCGCCTCAACCGACGTCAGCAAGTCCGGGACACCGGAGGCGGCACCTTTCGAATCAGCACCCCTGATGGCGCCCGGCCTGGGTCGCCGCATGGCCTGCTGGCTCTACGAAGGCATGCTGATGTTCGGCGTCGTGTTCATCGCCGGTTACCTGTTTGGCACGCTGACCCAGACCCGTCACGCGCTGGACAACCGCCATCCCTTGCAAGCCTTCCTTTTCGTCGTCTTCGGCATCTATTTCACCTGGTTCTGGGCACGCGGACAGACGTTGGCCATGAAGACCTGGCACATCCGCCTGGTCGACCGCAGCGGAATGCCGGTGTCGCAAAAGCGTGCGCTGCTGCGTTATCTCCTGAGCTGGATCTGGTTTCTGCCACCGCTTGCCGCTGTCGCGCCCTTTGGTCTCAGCGGCGGTGAGATGGCCGTCCTGACCTTTGGCTGGATCGCCGTCTGGGCTTTGCTGAGTCGCTTTCACCCACAGCAGCAGTTCTGGCATGACGTTCTGGCCGGCACCCGGCTCGTTTCGACGCGGCCTGCAGGGAACTGAGCCCTGCGTCACACCGCGGCCATCGGTGACAATCGGTTTCAGCCGACGTCACGCCATTTTTCCAGCACCCGAAAGGCCGCCCGCTCAGACTCGTCCGCAGTACGTTTGATGGCGAATTCAGCCGATCGCGAATGCCGAACGCCCTTGACCTGAAACCCGCTCATGACTCCAACTTTTTCCGTCTGTGTGTACTGTGGATCCAAACCCGGTGCCAGCCCCGACTTTGCGACGACAGCCCGGGCCGTCGGGCACTGGATCGGCGCGCGCGGCGGCCAGCTCGTTTACGGCGGCGGCAAGAACGGCCTGATGGGCATCGTGGCCGCAGCCACCCTTGAAGCGGGTGGCCGTGTGGTCGGTGTGATCCCCAAGGCGCTGGTCGAGAAGGAATGGGCCAACAACGACTGCAGCGAACTGCACATTGTCGATACGATGCACGAACGCAAGCGCCTGATGGCCGAGCATGCGGATGCCTTTCTGGCCCTTCCCGGGGGCATCGGCACGTTCGAGGAATTCTTTGAAGTCTGGACCTGGCGCCAACTGGGCTATCACGACAAACCGGTCGGGCTGCTGAACCAGAATGGCTACTATGATCTGCTCGTCACCTTCCTGCAGTCCACCGTGACACAGGGCTTCATGGGCGACTGGCAGATGGGCCTGATCCGCATCGGCGACCAGGCCGAAGACTTGCTGCGTGAACTGGTGCAAGCCGCCGGTCTGGCGCCCGAGTCCCATCTGGACCAGATCTGAGGGCGCGGCGCAGGCCACTCCTCAGGACAAACCCGCTCAGACGGCGGTTTCGTTCTCTTCGCCGGTGCGGATGCGCACCACGCGTTCCACAGCGGTGATAAAGATCTTGCCGTCGCCGATCTTGCCGGTACGAGCCGCCGACACGATAGCCTCCACGCAGCGGTCAACATCCTCGCTCTTGACCACGACCTCCACCTTCACCTTGGGCAGAAAATCGACCACGTATTCCGCGCCACGGTAAAGCTCAGTGTGACCCTTCTGGCGGCCAAAACCCTTGACTTCGGTAACGGTCAACCCGGTGACGCCGCACCCGGCGAGCGCCTCGCGAACTTCCTCGAGCTTGAAGGGCTTGATGACGGCGGTGATCTGTTTCATGGTTCTTTTCCTGCTGCAAGTTCAAATTAAGCGCGAAATTTGCTAGTAATAGGATAACGCCAATCCTTGCCGAAGCTACGATGGGTCACACGAATCCCCACCGGGGACTGTCGGCGCTTATATTCGTTGAGCTTGATCAGGCGCGTCACCTTCTCGACATCCGCCCGGGCAAAGCCGCGCGCCACGATCTCCTCGATGCCTTCGTCGTTCTCCATGTAGTGCTCGACAATGGCATCCAGTACCTCATAGGGCGGCAGACTGTCCTGGTCCTTCTGGTCGGGCCGCAGCTCGGCGCTGGGTGGCCGGGTGATGATGCGCTCGGGGATCGGACTGGCGCCCGTGCCATAGGGATCGTTGGCGTTGCGCCAGCGCGCCAGACGAAAGACCGCCGTCTTGGCCACGTCCTTGATCACCGCGAAGCCACCCGCCATGTCCCCGTACAGCGTGCAGTAGCCGGTGGCCATCTCGCTCTTGTTGCCGGTGGTCAGGACCAGCGCCCCGGTCTTGTTGGACAAGGCCATCAGCAGCGTGCCGCGGATGCGGGCCTGGATGTTCTCTTCGGTCGTGTCCTCCGCCAGGCCAACGAACTGCGGCGCCAGCGAGACCTTGAAAGCTTCGAATTCCGGAAGGATCGAGATCTCGTCGTAGCGCACGCCCAGCCGTGCCGCCATGTCCCGGGCGTCGATCCAGCTGATGTCCGCGGTGTAGGGCGAAGGCATCATCACCGCGCGCACCCGGTCGCGCCCGAGCGCATCCACCGCCACCGCCAGCACCAGCGCGGAGTCGATGCCGCCCGACAAGCCCAGCAGCACGCCCGGAAAGCCGTTCTTTCCAATGTAGTCACGCACGCCCAGCACCAGGGCATCCCAGAGGTCGGCATCCAGCACCCGCTCCGGCACCATGTCCGCTACCACATCGATAGCATCCACTGACCGTTTCACGCTGGCATAGAACAGCTTTTCTTCAAAACTGGGCGCCCGGCCGGCGATTTCGGCATCCACGCCGACGACGAAGGAGTGTCCCTCGAACACCACCTCGTCCTGCCCACCGACCAGGTGCGCGTACACCAGCGGCAGGCCGCTTTCCCGGACCCGTTCACGCATTGTGGCTTCACGCTCGTAGCCCTTGCCCACATGAAACGGCGAGGCGTTGATGACCGCCAGCAGTTCCGCGCCCGCTTCCTTGGCCAGCCGCGCCGGCGACTCGAACCAGGCGTCCTCGCAGATCAGCAAGCCAATCCTGAAGCCGCCGGCCTCGAACACACAGACGCCCTGACCGGGCGTGAAATAGCGCCGCTCGTCGAACACCTGGTAGTTGGGCAGTTCGCGCTTGGCATAGGTCGCGACCACGTCACCGCCACGCAGCACGCTGGCCGCGTTCAGGCGGTCCTGCACCGCCACGCTGCGGGTGCGCCGGTCGCCGCCGGTCGGATGGCCCACCACCACCGTCAGGTCTTTCAGCGCCGCCAGTTCATCGGCCACCCGTTTCACGGCATCATGGCAGGCCGCAATGAAGGCCGGGCGAAGGAACAGGTCTTCGGCGGCGTAACCACAGATCGACAGCTCAGGGGTCAGCACCAGGCGCGCGCCCTCGGCGTAGGCGGTGCGCGACGCGTCGATGATCTTCTGCGCGTTGCCCGCCAGATCGCCCACCACAAAATTGAGCTGGGCAATACAGATTTTGAGAGTCATACAGGTGCTGAAAAACGAGTCAATGCCCAGAAACGATGGCGGGGAATCCCCGGGTGGCGGTGCACCCCGGCCGTCCGAAGGGGATGCGGACAATTATGTCATTCGGGTGTTTGATTCACCGGGGCAGATCGCCGTCATCGCCTGGAACGCCTTGTTGGCCGCCCAGCCCCATCCCACGCCCTTCATGCGGCACGAATACCTGGCGGCACTGCACGACAGCGGCAGCGCCACCCCAGCCACCGGCTGGGTGCCCAACTTTCTGACGCTCTGGCGGGGTGAGACCCTGGCGGCCGGCTGCCCGCTGTACCTCAAGGAGCACTCCTACGGCGAATACGTCTTTGACTGGGCCTGGGCAAACGCCTACGCCCAGCATGGCCTGGCCTACTACCCGAAAGCGCTGGTGGCGGTTCCGTTCACACCCGTGCCCGGCACCCGCCTGCTGGCGCGTGACGACGAGGCGCGCCAGGCGCTGCTGCGCTCGCTGGTCCGGTGGTGCGAGGATCGACAACTGTCCTCGCTGCACCTCCTGTTCGCCGCCGACGAGGACCTGGCCGCCTGCGACAGCGCCGGACTCTTGCAGCGCCACACGGTACAGTTTCATTGGACAAACCTCGCCCCCACGCTCGCCACTTCGTGTGCTTCACTGGCCTTGCAGGCCACGATGCCGTCGGAGCCGGCATCCCTTCGCGCTGTCCAGACCTGCGCAGGCAGGTCCGGAGCCGCAGCGCTCAGCCCCGAGGGGGCGCCCTTCGCCTTGGGGCGGCCCGGCGGCGAAGTCGTCCCTGCCAGGCGCTTCGGCAGTTTCGAGGAGTTCCTGGCCAGCCTGACCCAGGAAAAGCGCAAAAAGATCCGCCAGGAGCGACGCAAGGTCGCCGAGGCCGGCGTGACGTTCCGATGGGCGCGCGGGGCTGACATCCGCCCCGCCGACTGGGACTTCTTCTACCGCTGCTACGAGCGCACCTACCTCGAACACGGCAATGCGCCTTACCTCACCCGCGACTTCTTTCAGCGCATGGCGCACGACCTGCCGCAGACCTGGCTGCTGTTCGTGGCGGAGCGCGCCGGCCGCCCGATCGCTTCCAGTTTGATAGCGCTTCATGACCCATCGACGCTGGGATCGGGCCAAAAACGCCCGGAAAATGCGCCGCAGCTGCCGTCTACAGGCCTCGATGCCCCGTCTGGCGCGGAAACGGTCGCCTACGGGCGCTACTGGGGTGCGCTGGAGCGGGTGGACTGCCTGCATTTCGAGGCCTGCTACTACCAGCCACTGCAGTGGTGCATCGAGCACGGCGTTCATCGCTTCGAGGGCGGCGCGCAGGGCGAGCACAAGATGGCACGCGCCCTGCTCCCGGTGCGGACCTCCAGTGCGCACTGGCTGGCCCACCCGGATTTCGCCGAGGCCGTGGAGCGCTTTCTGGAGAGCGAAGGCCAGGGCGTGGGCGAATACCTGGACCATCTGCAGGCGCGAAGTCCCCTGCGCAAGCCGAGCGGCCCCTGAGCTCCTCCGCGCCGGCGTCAACCGGCCGCCAACAGCCCCGCCACGTGGGCACCGATGGCCAGGCAGCTCGTCAGGCCCGGCGATTCGATGCCGAACAGATTCACCAGCCCCGGCACGCCATGTTCGGCCGGCCCCTGGATCAGGAAGTCCGCGGCAGCCTCGCCGGGCCCGCTGATCTTGGGCCGGATGCCGGCGTAGCCCGGCGCCAGCGCACCGTCCGCCAAGGCCGGCCAGTACTTGCGCACCTCGGCGTAGAAGGCGTCACCGCGCGATGGATCGACCACCAGGTCATCGGGCGACCCAACCCATTGCACATCGGGCCCGAACTTGGCCTGCCCGCCAAGGTCGATGGTCAGGTGCACGCCCAGGCCGGCGGCCTCGGGCACCGGGTAGATCAGCCGCCCGAAGGGCGAACGGCCCGACAGCGTGAAGTAGCTGCCCTTGGCAAAGAACGCCGGTGGCACATGGCGGGCGTCCAGCCCCTGGAACTGCCGCGCCAGCGCCGGCGCGTACAGACCGGCGGCATTGATCACCGTGGTGGCAGCCAGCTCCGTGCCGTCATTCGCTACAACAACCATAGCTACATCTGACTGTTTCACGCTGGGAAATGCCCTATTCACACCTGAATTGAGCGCCAGCAGGCCGCCAGCGTGCTCCAGATCCCCCAGCAACGCCAACATGAGGCCATGACTGTCCACGATGCCGGTGCTCGGCGACTGCACCGCCGCTACGCAGGCCAGTTCGGGTTCCAGCGCGCGCGCCTGCTCGCCACTAAGCAGCGCCAGATCGGTCACCCCGTTGGCGGCGCCTTTGGCCAGAAGGCCATGCAGGTAGGCCACCTGCGCCTCGTTCGTGGCCACGACCAGCTTGCCACAGCGGCAATGGGCGATGCCGCGCTCGGCACAGTAGGCGTACAGCAGATCCCGCCCCTGCACGCACAGCCGCGCCTTCAGCGAGCCCGGCGGGTAGTACAGCCCGGCATGGATCACCTCGCTGTTGCGCGAGCTGGTGCCGGTGCCGATCGCATCCGCCGCCTCGACCACCACCACCTCGCGCCCCTGCAGCGCCAGCGCCCGGGCCACCGCCAGCCCCACCACGCCCGCGCCGATCACCACCACATCAACCTGATCCATGCCAACGTCCCTTCAACCCGCTTGCTCGAAGCCTTCGATCACGTTCACCGCGTTCTCACCCAGTTCGGCGGCCGCATAGCCGCCTTCCAGCACAAAGACTGTCGGCATCCCCAGGCGACCCAGCCGTTCGCCCAAGCGGGAAAAATCATCCGCCTGCAGCGCAAAGGTCGAGATCGGATCGCCCGCGAATGTGTCCAGCCCCAGCGAGACCACGAGGGCGTCCGCCCCATGCCAGGCGATGCGCGCACACGCCACGTCCAGTGCCTCGAACCAGGTAGAGGCGGCACTGCCGGCAGGCAGCGGCAGGTTCAGGTTGAAGCCCTCGCCGGCACCACGGCCGGTTTCGTCGGCATGGCCCAGGTAGAACGGGTATTCAGTGCGTGGGTCGCCGTGCAGGCTCACGAACAGCACGTCCGCGCGCTCGTAGAAGAGGCTTTGCGTCCCGTTGCCATGGTGGTAGTCCACATCGAGCACCGCCACACGACGACACCCTTGCGCGCGCAGCGCCTGCGCCGCCACGGCGGCATTGTTCAGGAAGCAGTAGCCGCCCATGAAGTCCGCGCCTGCATGGTGGCCCGGTGGACGGGTGGCGCAGAACACGGCGTGCTCGCCTGCGTGCAGCAGCCGGGTGGCACTCACCGCCGCGTCGGCGCCGGCCTTGGCCGCCGCCCAGGTGCCGGCGCAGACGGGCGAACCGTTGTCCATCGAGTAAAGGCCCAACCGGGCGGTGAAGTTCGCCGGCTCCACATCGGCACGCAGGCTGCGCACCGGCCAGACCGAGGGGAACGGCTGGTGATCGGCGTTGCCAGGCTCCAGCGCCAGCCAGTCGGCCCAGGCGCCTTCCAGAAACGCCAGGTAGCGTGCGGTGTGGACCTGCGCCAGCACCATGAGGCTGTCCGCGTCGGGTTCACGCAGCACGTGGCCGCGCGCCACGAGCTGTTGCTGCACGTACCGCGCCCGCGCGGGTGACTCGAAGCAAGGCACCCGCTCGCCCCGGAAGAACTCGTGCTGCGGCGCATGCTGCACATGCTGCTCGGAAAAGAAGGTGATCATGGGTGGGCGGCCGCAGGCGATCGCGACCGCTGCGTCAAAACGGCTTCAAAGGTCTCGTGGATCGGTCTGCAGCAATCGCTCCACCAGCGAGCGAAGGTGGGCCTTCAGCGGCGCAAACCCGTCGTTCATGGCCAGCGTGGCCTCGTCCATGTAGAGCTTGCGGTTGATCTCCAGCTGCAGGCTGTGGCGGTGCTCGGCGGGCCGGCCGTAGCGGCGCACCAGTTCCACGCCCTTGTAGGGGTGGTTGTATTCGACCTGGTAACCGAGACCGCGCAGATGCTCACACACCAGGCGGGCCAGAGCCTCGCTGGAGGTCGTGGCGTCACGGTTGCCTACCACAAAGTCCGCATGCACGAGTCCCGGGAAATCGGTGGCGTGGCTGGCGGCAACGGCCGGCATCGAATGGCAGTTCACATGCAGGCTGTAGCCGTGGCGCGCATGCGCCGCGTCGATCGCCTGCTCAACGGCGGCATGGTATGGCTGCCAGCAGTTCTGAATCCGCGCCTGGACCTCTGCCACACCCAGCTTGCGCTCGTACAGGGCCACGCCGTCGTCGGTGCAGCGCCAGATGAGGCCTTTGCCCAAGCGCACTTTCGACAACACCGCCGCGTCGGTGGCCACCGGCGCGGGCCAACCGCCGTCCAGCATCGCCACATCCACTTCGGTGGTGTCGCGGTTCGCATCCAGGTAGCTGCGCGGGAAGTGCGCTTCGATCCAGGCCACGCCCAGCGCGGGCGCGAAGCTGTAGAGCTTTTCGACATGGGTGTCCTCGGCGCGGCGCAAGGTCCCACGGTCGCACACAGTGCCAAAGTCGTCGGGGTAGTCGGTGCCGCTGTGCGGCGAATCGAGCACCAAGGGTGCGGTGCCGGGCAGATAGGTCACGAAGGGCATGCAGCCATTGTGACGCAAGCACGACAGCCCGGCCACCGGGTTAACGGCACACTGGCGGCTTTCACTCGCACCATCGTCCGGAGGCTCCATGGATCTGTCTAATCTCAAAGGCAAGGTCGCCATCGTCACGGGGTCGAGCCGCGGCATCGGCCGCTCCATCGCCATCCAGTTGGCCAAAGCTGGCGCCAAAGTCGTGATTTCGAGCCGCAAGCTGGCCGCCTGCGAGGACGTCGTGCAGACCATCCGCGACGCCGGGGGCGAGGCCATGGCGATCGCGGCCAACATCTCCGACAAGGCCCAGGTCGAAGCCCTGGTAGCCCAGACCCGCGCGGCCTGGGGCGGCATCGACATCATGGTCTGCAATGCCGCGACCAACCCCTACTATGGCCCGATGACCGGCATGAGCGACGAGGTCTTCGACAAGATCATGCGCAACAACGTGCTGTCCAACGCCTGGCTGTGCAACCTGGCCTACCCGGACATGAAGGCGAAGAAGGACGGCGCCATCGTCATCGTCTCGTCGATCGGCGGCCTGCACGGCTCGTCCGTCATCGGTGCCTACAACGTCTCCAAGGCCGCCGACATGCAGCTGGCCCGCAACCTGGCCGTGGAATGGGGACCGGACAACATCCGCGTGAACTGCATTGCGCCGGGGCTGATCCGCACCGACTTCGCCAAGGCGCTGCACGAGAATCCTGTGCTCAGGGCCAAGGTGGAAGGGGAAACACCCCTGCGCCGCATCGGTGAGCCGGACGACATCGGTGGCATCGCAGTCCTGCTGGCCAGCGCGGCTGGGCAATACATCACTGGGCAAACCATCGTGGCCGATGGCGGAATGATGATCCGCTGAACGTGGGCGGCCAAGAAAAAAGCCCCTTGAAACGGGGCTTTTTTGTTATTGCAACCGAGGGGTTCCTGGGGACCCCCGCCACTGCCAGGGCCGTTCAGCCCATGTGCAGGCCGCCGTTGACCGAGAAGTCGGCACCCGTGGCATAGCCGCCTTCGTCGGAAGCCAGCCAGGCAATGATGGAGGCGATTTCGCTCGGCTCGCCCAGGCGCTTGACCGGCACCGTGGCGACGATCTTGGCCAGCACGTCTTCACGGATCGCCTTCACCATGTCGGTGCCGATGTAGCCGGGGCTCACGGTGTTGACCGTCACACCCTTGGTGGCCATTTCCTGCGCCAGCGCCATCGAGAAGCCGTGCATGCCGGCCTTGGCCGCAGAGTAGTTGGTCTGGCCGGCCTGGCCCTTGTTGCCGTTGACCGACGAAATCTGGATGATGCGGCCCCAGCCCCTTTCGACCATCTCCGGCACGACCTGCTTGGTCACGTTGAACATGGAGTTCAGGTTGGTGTCGATGACGGCATCCCAGTCTTCGCGGGTCATCTTCAGGAACATGCGGTCGCGCGTGATACCGGCGTTGTTGACCAGCACATCGATCGGGCCGTGCTCGGCCTTGGCCTTGCCGAAAGCCTCCACCGTGGAGTTCCAGTCGGCGACATTGCCCACGCTGGCGTAGAACGTGTAGCCCAGCGCCTTCTGCTCGGCCAGCCACTTGTCGAAATCACGCGTCGGGCCGCAGCCGGCGATGACCTTGAAACCGTCCTTGTGCAGGCGCTGGCAAATGGAGGTACCAATGCCGCCCATCCCACCCGTGACGTACGCAACTCTCTGACTCATATCGTGCTCCTCTTAGTACTAATAAAAACCGAATCCGGCCGCACCTGACTGCAAGCGCTGCCGCGCATTGTCATCTGAACTCAGCGCTCCAGTGCAAGGGAAACCCCCATGCCACCGCCGATGCACAGCGCAGCCAGGCCCTTCTTCGCATCGCGGCGCTGCATTTCGTGCAGCAACGTGACGAGAATGCGGGCACCGGACGCTCCGATCGGGTGACCGATGGCAATGGCACCACCGTTCACGTTGACCTTGGCCGGGTCGATGTCCAGCGCCCTGTTGACGGCGCAGGCCTGGGCCGCGAAGGCCTCGTTGAGCTCGAACAAATCCACATCGGCAGCTTTCCAGCCGGCGCGCGCCAGTGCTTTCTGCGAAGCTGGCACCGGGCCCATGCCCATCGTGGCCGGATCCAGGCCGCTGGTGCCGAAGGCAGCGATGCGCGCCAAAGGTTTCAGACCCAGGGCGGCCGCCTTCTTCGCGCTCATCACGACCACCGCCGCGGCGCCGTCGTTGATGCCGGACGCGTTGCCCGCAGTCACCGATCCCGCCTTGTCAAAGGCCGGACGCAGGCCGGCCAGTGCTTCGGCGTTCGTCTTCTTGTTGATGAATTCGTCGGCATTGAACAGGATGGGATCGCCCTTTTTCTGGGCAATCGACACGGTGACAATTTCATCGCTGAACCTGCCGGCCGCTTGCGCGGCAGCAGCCTTGGTCTGGCTGGCCAGGGCCAGGGCGTCCTGCATCTCGCGCGTGATGCCATAGGCTTTGGCCACGTTTTCGGCGGTCACGCCCATATGGTACTGGTTGTAGACGTCCCACAGACCGTCGACGATCATCGAGTCGATCATCTTCCAGTCGCCCATGCGCTGGCCGTCCCGCGAGCCCAGCAGCACATGCGGGCTGGCACTCATGTTCTCCTGACCGCCGGCCACGACGATCTCGCTATCGCCCCAGGCCACGGCCTGTGCCGCCAGCATGACGGCCTTCAGGCCCGAGCCGCAAACCGCGTTGATCGTCAGGGCCGGGGTTTCCTTGGCCACACCGGCTTTCAGGCTGGCCTGACGCGCCGGGTTCTGCCCCGCGCCGGCGGCCAGCACCTGGCCCATGATGACTTCGCCGACCTGGTCCAGGCCCACATTGGCACGCGCCAGCGCCTCACGGATCACGATGGATCCGAGTTCAGTGGCCGCAACCTTGGCGAGCGAGCCGCCGAACTTGCCGACGGCCGTACGTGCGGCGGATACGATGACGATGTCTTCCATTTGTCTTTCCTCGATATGTTGGTTTGGCTTCACCCTGAGCTGGTCGACAGGTGAAACAGGTATTCTGGACTTCGACCGGCTCAGTCCTGAATGCGATCGATCAGGCCTTGGCCTTCACATAGCGCCCCGGCGCCGGCTCGATGGCTTTGTACTTGGTCCCCTTGCCATAGGTCTTCGGTGCCGCGATCTGCTTGCCGGCATAGCCCTTGAGCCAGTCCGACCAGTCCGTCCACCAGCTTCCGGGCGATTCGGTGGCACCCGCAATCCACTCGCCGGCCGTCTTCGGGAACTTTCCGTCTTCACGCGTCCAATGACTGCGCTTCTTGGCCGCGGGCGGGTTGATCACACCGGCAATATGGCCCGAAGCGCCCATGACGAAACGCTTCTTGCCCGGGAACACCTGCGTGGACCCGTAAGAGCCCCCGATCGGCACGATGTGGTCTTCGCGGGAACCGTAGATGTACATCGGGATGTTCACCTTGTTCAGGTCCACCTTGACGCCGCAGACCGTGGCCTTGCCGGGCTTGACCAGGTTGTTTTCAAGATAGGTATTGCGCAGGTACCAAGCATAGAACGGGCCCGGCAGGTTGGTGCTGTCGCTGTTCCAGTACAGCAGGTCGAACGGCGGCGGGGTCTCGCCCTTGAGGTAGTTGCCCACCACGTAATTCCAGACCAGGTCGTTCGGGCGCAGGAAGCTGAAGGTCGATGCCAGGTCCTGCCCCTTGAGCAGGCCGCCCTTGCCCATCTGCATTTCGCGGTACTTGACGAAGTTCTCGTCGATGAAGACGTCCAGGATACCGGTGTCGGTGAAATCCACCAGAGTGGTCAGCAAGGTCGCGCTCGCGGCCGGCGTTTCGCCGCGCGCCGCCAGCACCGCCAGCGCGGTGCTCAGAATCGTGCCACCGACGCAGAAGCCCAGTGTGTTGATCGTCGGGGCGCCGGTGATCTCCTGCACCGTATGGATCGCCTTGATGGCGGCATCCTCGATGTAGTCATCCCAGGTCTTGCCAGCCAGCGACGCGTCCGGATTGCGCCAGCTCACCACGAAGGTGCGATGCCCCTGCGCCACTGCATAGCGAATGACGGAGTTCTCGGGCTGCAGGTCCAGGATGTAGTACTTGTTGATGCAGGGCGGCACCAGCAGGAACGGCCGCTCGTACACCTTGGCCGTCAGGGGCTTGTACTCGATCAGCTGGAACAGCTCGTTCTCGAAAACGATGGCGCCCTCGGTCGTGGCGACGTTGCGGCCCACCTCGAACAGGCTTTCGTCGGTCATCGACACGTGGCCCAGCTTGATGTCGTTCAGCAGGTTCTGCATCCCCTTGGCAATGCTCTCGCCCTGGGTGTCGATCGCCTTTTTCTGCGCATCGGCATTCATCGCCAGGAAATTGCTGGGCGCCGACGCGGCCATCCACTGCTCGACCGCGAAACGGATGCGGTTGCGTGTCTTCTCGTCGCTTTCGACCGCTTCAGCCAGCCCCATCAGCGCGCGCGAATTCAGCAGATAGGTCGCAGCGGAGAAGGCCGCCATCGGGTTCTTGCTCCACGCTTCGGCCGAGAAGCGCCGATCCTTGACCGCCGGCGTGCCCGCCACCGACTGGTTCCACAACTCGGAGGCTTCCTTCAGGTACTGCTGCTGCAACTCCTGCAGCTTTGCCGGAGAGAACTGGATCCGCGGTGGCGTCGGCGCCTCAGGCATGCCCGGCACAGCGGATGGCAAACCACCCAGGTCCATGTTCTGGAACGCCTGGAAGGCATTCTTCCAGCCGTCGGCCATGCTTTTCTGGAACTGCTGTGTGGCTTGCGCCCACGATTCGGTAGAGTCGGGTATCAAGGTGTCTCCTGCTGGGTAAGCTTATTGGTAAAAACCCTGAGTATCTCAGGTGTTTCCCTTCAATTTTCTGACATTTCCATGGAACCCGCCCAACCATGTACATCATCGCCATCGGCTGGCTGTACGTCGCGCTCATGATGAGCGTGGCCGAGGCCACGAACACGACCGGCACCGTGCTCGGCGCCATCATCACATTCCTGCTGTACGGGG
This sequence comes from Candidatus Skiveiella danica, assembly GCF_022705245.1. Taxonomy (NCBI): domain Bacteria; kingdom Pseudomonadati; phylum Pseudomonadota; class Betaproteobacteria; order Burkholderiales; family Comamonadaceae; genus Candidatus Skiveiella; species Candidatus Skiveiella danica. The sequence goes on from NZ_JAKJEW010000035.1 coordinate 17,074, forward strand.
CCGGCCCCGTGGCGCTGCTGATGTACATCCTGGGGACGCCAGCGCGGCGCAAGGCGATTCGGGCGCGGGAAGCGCAGGAAGCCGAAATGCTGCGTGCCAGCACGACGGATGGTCAGGCTCCCGGTGGTCCACAGGAGCCGGTTGAGACCGGGCGTCCGGATGCGCCGCAAGGCCCGGCCGGCCGCCGGGATTGAAGACGAAAAGAGCCTTTCGAAACCGGCCTGCGCCCTGCGCTGTCTTCAAAGGCCCGGCTCAGGGCGTCACGACATCGCGAATCTCGATCTTCAGCCCGGAGCTTCCCACAGGAACCGAAGCAGACTGACCGGCCAGGTCGCCAGGCTGGCGCATCGCGTTCCCGCTCTTGCTGATCCGTGCCTCGATCACGACGGTTCCGGCGGCCGACAGCGTCGCCGCGGGCGACATCGACGAACTGTCATCCAGCGAAAACTGGATGGGCAGATCACTGACCTTCTTGCGCAAAATAGCCACCGGCATGCCGCGCCCGGCCGTTGGACGGGCCAGAATGAACACGGTGTCGTCGGGCGCTGCCTGTTTGGCCAGGGCCGGGGCCAGGCTCACTACGCCACTCACGGTTTTCCCGGTCAAAGCAGGCTGCGAGTTCGCGGATACCGGTGCCGTCTGTGCCGTGGTCTTTGCGTCAGCCGGGAGGCCGCCGAGCGCGCGGGCTTCCTTCAGGCCGCCCGCAATCTCGCGCACGTAGTCGCTGTCCGGCGGTCCGACATCGACCAGACGCTGCCAGTACTTGACGGCCCCCGCGTAGTCCTTGCGCATGAAGGCGTCCGTACCGGCCAGCGCCAGCGCCTTCAGGTTGTTCGGATCGGCCTGGAGCGCCTTCGCAACCCACTTCATGGGCTCGCCGGCCAACGACATGTTGTTGTTGACCGCCATCGAATCGGCGTAGTCAGCGAGGACCTGCGCATCCGTTGGCCGCAACGCCACCGCCCGCTCGTACGCCTTCAGCGCATCGGCATGCTGACCCACGACCGTGTAGGAGCGACCCAACATGACCCAGCCCTCGGCGTTGTCGGGCTGCTCTTTCAGGCGATTGGCGAGCTTGTCGATCATCACCATGAACTCTTCCTTGCCGATGGCGTGCTCCGGCCCGCCTGCAGCCGCGGAGGCAGCGGCATCCGCCGGTCCCTGTCCCATGCGCTGCGGAGAGCCCTTCCACGCGTACCCGGCGCAGGCCAGAACGACCACTCCGGCCACGAGAAGGGAGACGAACTTGCCCGAAGGTCTGACGCTGGCCTGTGCCTGCGCCGGCGCGGCAACCGCTGCCGACCCGCCGCCGGACGACGCGCCGGCGGCCCGTTTTCCCCGTTTGCCGCCGCCCGTCTTCTCGGCAAAGGCGCCGCCGTCCTGCATGACCTTTTCAAGCAGGCTCTTCTCCAGTGCTGCGCGTTGGGCCTCGTACTGCCCGTCCGATACCGCACCGGATGCGTGGGACGCCTTGAGCTCCAGCAGTTGTTGTTTGAGCGTGGCGATGGTGTCAGTCATGTCGGCTGGCCGTGAGGGTGCTGCGTGTGGTTTCGGATGGCGCAGCAGGGGGCTCTTCATCCGGATCGGCTTCAAACTGGTCGGGCGACAACCGGCTGCGTCGGCGCAACACCAGGAACAGCGTGAACAAGCCGCCGATCAGAAGCAGCCCCGGCCCGAACCAGAGCACCAGAGTCGTGCCCTTCAGCGGGGGGCGATACAGCACAAAATCGCCGTAGCGGGCAGTCATGTAGTCGATGATCATCTGGTCGGAATCCCCGCGCTTGAGCATCTCCTTGACCTGGTTGCGCAGGTCAACCGCCAGTTCGGCATGGGAATCGGCAATGGTCTGGTTCTGGCATACCAGGCAGCGCAGCTCGGTGGCGATGCGCAGCATGCGGGCCTCGAGCACCGGATCTTCGGCCGCAGGCGCCGCCTCTTTCGCCTGGGTCCATCCGGCGAGCAGCGCCAGGGTCAGGATCACTATCCATCTAGCCATTGAGTTGCCTCACAAGGGGTTCGATCTTGTCGCGGATCACGTCCGGAGTCAGCGGCCCGATGTGCTTCATGCGGATCACGCCTTGACGGTCGATGATGAAGGTCTCCGGCACGCCATAAACGCCCCAATCGATGCCCACGCGCCCGTCGGCGTCGAACAGGGACGCCACATACGGGTCGCCGAAGCGGGCCAGTGTCTGCTGTCCGGCGGCGCGGGTGTCCTTGTAGTCTAGGCCGTAGATAGGAACGATCTTGCGGGCCGCCATCTCCACCAGCAGGGGGTGTTCGTCGCGACAGGCCGCGCACCAGGAGGCCCATACATTGAGCATCCAGACCTTGCCCAGCAGGTCTTCCCGGCGCACGCGCTGTCCGGGGTCATCAAGGCGCGGCAGGTCGAAGGCCGGGGCTGGCTTGCCGATCAATGGCGACGGCACTTCCCGGGGATTCAGCCCGAGGCCAATCAGCAGGAAAGCGGCGAGCGCCAGGAAAATGCCCAGGGGAAGCAGGAACTTCAGTTTCTTCATGCGGTCGCTCCCACCAGACCCGCACTGGCCTCCTCCGCCCGCTTGCGCGAGCGGTAGCGCCGGTCGGTCGCCGCGAGCACGCCCCCCAGCGCCATGATCAGGCAGCCACCCCAGATCCAGTCGACAAAGGGCTTGACGTACACCCGCACGATCCAATCGCCACCGCCCACCGGTTCGCCGAGCGACACATAGAGATCCCGGGTGAAGCCGGTTGCAATGGCCGCCTCGGTCATCGGGTTGTTCTGGACGCGGTACACCCGCTTTTCAGGACGCATGTCGCGCAAGCGCTTGCCGTTGTGAGTGACCTCGATCAGGCCCTGGGTCGCCATGTAGTTGGGCCCCGGCAGCTCACGGGTGCCCCGGAACGTAAAGGTGTAGCCGTTGACCGTGGTGCTGTCGCCCAGGGACATCTTGACGTCGCGCTCGACCTCATAGGTCTTGACCATCGAAACACCGATGCAGAACGCCGCCACGCCCAGGTGAGCCACCATCATGCCGACCATGGCCCGTGGAAGCTGGCGGGCCCTGCGCGGCGCATCGCTCCACGGGGTTCCAGCCGGATGAATGCGTTCCAACAGGTCGGTCAGCAGGGAGGTCACGATCCAGAAGGCCATGAAGAGGCCAACGGTCGCGGCAAATGAGATGCGACCTGCCAGCCAGCCTGTGGCGACCGCAACCACCACACTGACGCCCGCGGCCCAGCGCAGGCGCCGCGCGAGGTCGGGCAAGCTCGCCTCTTTCCAGCGCGCCAGCGGCCCGATGCCCATCAGAAAGATGGTGGGGGCCATCAGCGGCATGAACACGGCGTCGAAGTAAGGCGGGCCGACCGAGATCTTCCCCATCCCGAGAGCGTCCAGCAGCAACGGATACAAAGTGCCCAGTAGAACCGCGCCGGTGGCCACCACCAGCAGCACGTTGTTGCCCAGCAAGGCCGTTTCCCGTGACACCAGCGCGAAACGGGCACCGAGTCCCACCTTGGGTGCGCGCCAGGCGTAAAGCGTCAGCGAAGCACCCACCGCCACGACCAGGAAGGCCAGAATGAACAGACCCCGTCGCGGATCGGTCGCAAAGGCATGCACGGACGACAAGACGCCCGAGCGCACCAGGAAGGTCCCCAGCAGCGAAAGCGAAAACGCCAGAATGGCCAGCAGCACGGTCCAGGACTTGAAGCTGCCGCGCTTTTCAGTGACCGCCAGTGAATGGATCAGCGCGGTGCCGACCAGCCAGGGCATGAACGAGGCATTCTCCACCGGGTCCCAGAACCACCAGCCGCCCCAGCCCAGCTCGTAATAGGCCCACCAGCTGCCCAGCGCGATGCCGATGGTCAGAAAAGCCCACGCCGCCGTGGTCCAGGGGCGCGTCCAGCGCGCCCACGTCGTGTCGAGGTTGCCGCCGATCAAGGCCGCAATCGCAAAGGCGTAAGCCACCGAGAAGCCCACGTAGCCCATGTAAAGCAGCGGCGGATGAAACACCATGCCGGGGTCCTGCAACAGCGGGTTCAGATCCCGGCCGTCAGCCGCCGCCGGAAACAGGCGATCGAACGGATTGGAGGTCAGCAGCAGGAACAGCAGAAAACCCAGACTGACCAGCCCCATGACGGCCAGAACGCGCGCCACCATGGGCAGCGGCATGCCCTTGCTGAAACGGGCCACCGCGCCCGTCCAACCCGCGAGCATGAGCAGCCACAGCAGCATGGATCCCTCATGGCTGCCCCAGGATGCGGCGATGCGATAGGCCAGGGGAAGCGCTGAATTCGAGTTCATCGCCACGTTGTGGACCGAGAAATCGTTTTGGACAAACGCCGTCGCAAGACACACATAGGCCAGCATCACCAGCGCCAGCAACAGATAGGCACAGGGCCGCACGATCGCCATCCATGCCTGGTTGCCCCGCGCCGCGCCAACCAATGGGAAAGTGCCCATCACGATGCTGACGCCGAGCGCCAGCCAGAGCAGGAAATGCCCGATTTCAGGAATCATTTCTTGCCCTCCATCACCACCGAAGCGCCGACCTTGCCATTGACGTCGGTCGCCCGTTTCACGGCTTCGGCCGCCTCGGGCGGCATGTAGTTCTCATCGTGTTTGGCCAGCACCTCGCGCGCCTCGAAAACCCCCCCGTTCATCTGACCTTGAGCCACGACGCCTTTGCCTTCCTTGAACAGGTCCGGCAGAATGCCCTGGTAACGCACCGGAACCGTTTTCGCGGTGTCGGTCACGACAAAGTTGACGACCACCCCGTCGCGCTTGACGCTGCCCGCTTCCACCAGGCCGCCCAGGCGGAAGGTCCGCCCGGTGGGCGCTTCCTTGGCCGCCACCTGCGATGGCGAGAAGAAAAACACCAGATTGCTCTGGAACGCGTTCATGACCAGTGCCGCCGCGGCCGCGATGGCGCACAGCACACCGGCCGCGATGGCGAGTCGTTTGTGACGGGTCTTCATTCAATCTCCCTGTTCAATTGACTGGCCCACCTGGCCCAGTGCCTGGCGATACCGGTGGCGCGCCAGCAGCGGCTCCGCCACCATCAACACCAGCACCACCCCATAAGAACCCCAGACATACAGGCCATAACCCCCCATGGCCAGAAATTCGGACAGACTGCCCCAGTTCATTTCACTTCCTTTGCTTCCCGCGCCGCCAGGTCGATCACCCACTGCGCCTGCCGTTCGCGCTCCAGCACGATCGCGCGGGTGCGCATGAAGACCACGGCAAACGAATAGGCCCAGAACGCAATCGTCATGAGCAGCATCGCGTTGAGCATGGTCGCCGCCATCTTCGGCGCGGCCGTCATGCTGATCGTCGCACCCTGGTGCAGCGTGTTCCACCATTTCACCGAGAAATAGATGATCGGCACGTTGATCGCGCCAATCAGCGCCAGCAAGGCGCCGGCATGATCCGCACGGCGCACATCATCAATCGATTCCACCAAGGCCATGTATCCCAGATACAGGAACAACAGGATTAGTTCCGACGTCAGCCGGGCATCCCAGACCCACCAGGTGCCCCAGGTGGGCTTGCCCCACAGTGCGCCGGTCCACAGCGCCAGAAAAGTGAACATGGCGCCGGTGGGCGCCAGCGCGCGCGCCACCATCGAGGCCAGCCGGGCATTGGCTGCCCAGCCGAAGACGGCCCAGCCGGCCATCACGAGATACAGCACCATCGACATCCAAGCCGCAGGCACGTGCACGAAGATGATCCTGTACGAATCACCCTGGGTCGCATCGGTCGGCGCGACGAAAAAGCCCATGTACAGGCCGGCCAGCGCAAAGCCGATCGCGGCCAGCCACAGCCAAGGCAGCAGAAAGCCGCTCAGGGCAAAGAACCGCGACGGCGCGGCAAAGGTGAACAGACGGATGGAACGACTCATTCGAGGCCCGCAGAAGAAATGGGTTGCATCATGACATCGAAATACGCAGCGCCGCCGCAGCGGCCGGCGGCGCTGCCACCAGCGCGAGCAGCAGCAACGCTCCCAGCAGCGACAGGTGCCCGGCCGCAGAGAGCCCGACATCCACGCTCCCGACCGCACCGGCCCCGAAGATCAGGACCGGTATGCACAGGGGCAGCACCAGCAACAGGATCAGCACGCCCCCACTGCGCAACCCCAGCGTCAGCGCCGCGCCGATACTGCCCAGCAGGCTGAGCACCGGCGTGCCGAGAACCAGGCCCGCCTCCATCGTCAGGATCGACGACGCACGCATGTCGAACAACACGCCCAGCACCGGCGCGGCCAGGATCAGGGGCAAGCCGGTGAGCAACCAATGGGCCAGCGCCTTACCCGCGGCAACCATGATGGTCGAATGCTGCGACAGCAGCATCTGCTCCAGTGATCCGTCCTGGTGATCGCTCGCAAACAGCGTGTTCAGCGACAGCATCGCCGCCAGCAAGGCACAGACCCAGACCACGCCCGGCGCAATCTGCCGCAGCACCTGGGGTTCCGGCCCCACGCCCAGCGGAAACAGGCTGGCCGCCACGATGAAAAAGACCACCGGCAACAAGGCTTCGAAGCGGCGCCGACCTGCCAATCGCAGGTCACGCGCCGCCACCAACATGAACACGCCGCCGCTCACCGGGCAAGCTCCTTCTTGCGCACAGTGGCGGCATTCGCCTTGTGAGCGACCCGGCGGCTCATGCGGGCGCTCCCACCGGGAATTCCAGCTCCGTGACCGGGGTTTCCGGCAGGCTCAGCGCCAGATGCGAGGTCAGGAGCACACTGCCGCCGCGGGCGAGGTGAGCCGCCAATAACTGGTTGACCGCTTCGATGCCTTGCGTGTCCAGCGCGTCGAAAGGCTCATCGAGAATCCAGACCGAAGGCTCGCTCTCCAGCGCCAGCCGCGCCAGCGCCACCCGGCGTCGCTGCCCCTGCGACAGGGTTCGCACGAACGCATGGCGGCGATGGTGGATCGCCAGCGTGCGAAGGGCTGCGTTGATGCGCTGCGACGGGCAGTCCAGACCATGCAGCCGCGCCAGAAACGTCAGAGACTCGGTCACCGTGAGGTCGTCCTTGAGTGCGTTGGCATGGCCGATGTAGGCACCGGGGCGTCCGCCACTGACGGTGATCGACCCGGCCTCCGGGCGGGACAAGCCCGCCGCAATGCGCAGCAGGCTGGTCTTGCCGCTGCCGTTCTGCCCGCGCAGCCAGACCAGTTCGCCGGGCTGGATCGAAAAACTGAAGTCGCGAAACAGCCACTCCTCGCCACGTCGGCAGGACACATTCAACGCAACCAGGGATGCGGAAGCAGAAATAGGACGAATTCCTACGAGGATGGATGGAAGGACTCAGGCTTATGACCGGCCGGATCGAACCGCACCAGCCGCTGGCGCCTGCCCAGACCCGAGTCCGCACAGACCCGGTGCATTTTAGCGGGGGCCCGCCCATTCCCCCGATCGCAAAGGAAATAACTTGATTCACATCAAGTTGCCGGTCGCAGCGAATCAGGGTTTGCGCCACACGCAGGCCGCCAGCCGCCCGCTGCCTCCGCGCGTGACGGCATCGCGCCGGTGCGAGAAATACCGATGTGGGTTGCCGACGGTGCACCAGTCGCCGCTGCCGTCATTGCCGTAGATGGCCGTGACACCCAACTTCAGCAGCCGGTGGCGCGCAAGCCCCGGGAGGTCGGCCAGGTACTTGCCCCCGCCGATGGCCCTGAAAAAGCCTTCCGCGCCGCGATCGGCTTTGCAGAAGGCCTCGCGCACCTCGGCGCCGACCTCAAAGGCGTCAGGACCGATGCACGGCCCCAACCAGGCCAGCGTGTCATCCGCTCTCTTTTTTGTAGCTGCATGCGACCATTCGACGATGGGATCGTGCCAAAAAGATTGAAAAAAAGTCTCCAGAACGCCTCGTCCCCCCTCCCCGGCCAGCCCCCGCCAGCCGGCGTGGGCCGCGCCCACCCGGGTGCCCTGGCGGTTGGTCAGCAGCACCGGCAGGCAGTCGGCCACCATGATGGTGCAGGCGACGCCCGGCGTGGCCGTCACACCGGCGTCTGCGATCGTCGCGTCGACGGTGCCGGCGTCCAGGCTCGCCACTGCGGTGCCGTGCACCTGTTGCAGAAACACCGGGTGCGCGGCAATCGCCTGCTGCAGCTCCAACCGGTTCGTGGCGACGGCCGCCGGATCGTCCCCCACATGATCGCCCAGGTTCAGGCTGTCAAACGGCGCCACCGAGACCCCGCCGGCGCGGGTGGTGCACACCGCGCGCACGGTGGCCGGCGCCGGCCACTGCGGAACGATCCATTCCGCAGGCAGACTCATCGGGTGCCGCCCCCGCGGGTTTGTTTTCGAACGCAGGACAAGGCGCAAAGCCGAGGACAGTGCGGTAGCAGGGCGAGGCGAAGCAACGCGGTCATGCGTTTGAATGCGGACCCGTGTCAGGCTTCGAAGTCGGGGCAGGCCGATGGCTGGGCCTTCTGGAAGGCGTCGAGCTTCATGCAGGCGTCGAACGCGGCCATCGTGCGCGGCAGGCCGTCGAAGTTCACGTCGAAGCGCTTGCCGTTGAAGATCTGCGGCACCAGGCAGCAGTCGGCCAGCGTGGGCGCATCGCCATAACAGTAGACAGACGCCGGCAACCCCACCGCCTGGCGCTGGGCCTCGATGGCGGCCAACTGCCGCTCAAACGACTCCAGGCCGTCGCGCACCCAGTGGCGGTACCAGGTGTTCTTCACGTCTTCGCTCACGCCGAGGTCCTTGCTCAGGTACTTCAACACCCGCAGGTTGTTCAGCGGGTGGATTTCGCAGGCAATCGACTGCGCCAGCGCCCGCACCCGGGTCCGGCCCAGCGCATCGTTCGGCAACAGCGCCGCGCCGGTCTGGGTTTCGTCCAGGTATTCGATGATGGCCATCGATTGCGACAGGCGCGTGCCGTCGTCGAGTTCGAGCATCGGCACCAGCTGGTCGGCGGAGATGGCGGTGTAGGCGTCTTTCCTGTGATCGCCTTTGGCCAGGTGCACCGGCAGGTATTCGTAGGCCAGCCCTTTCAGGTTGAGCGCGATGCGCACACGAAACGAGGCAGACGAGCGGAAGTAGTTGTAGAGCTTCATGGTGGGGCCTTTGAGCAGGATCTTCGCAGCTTGCGAGGATAAACCCGAACCCGGCAGCCGCGCCCGACGGCCTGACAATCCACCCAGGCCAGCGACGCCGATCGCCGGGCCGCCGAAAGGAAAGCCTTGATGTCTATCCAGCCCCTGCCATCACCCCAGACCCTCACCGAACCCAGCCGCCAGACGCCCGTTTTCGGCGCGTTCGACGTCGTGGTGCTAGGCGGTGGCCCCGCGGGCATCACTGCGGCCGCGGCGGCGGCCAGAGCCGGCCGATCCACCCTGCTGATCGAACGCTACGGCTTCCTCGGCGGCATGGGCACAGCGGCCGGCGTGACCAACTTCTGCGGCCTGCATGCCAATGTGCATGGCGAAATCCGCCAGGTGGTGCACGGCCTGGCCGACGATCTGCTGGACCGCATGCGCGCCTTGAACGGACTCAACGAGCCGCACCTGCTGTTCGGCGGCAGGATCGCCGCGCAGGCCTACGACAACGCCGCGTTCAAGGTGGCGGCGGACGAACTGGTGCTGGCCAGCGGCGCACAACTGCTGTTCCACGCGCAGGCAGTCGGCGTGGTGATGAATTCCGCCAGCGAGATCGGTGCGCTGCTGATCGAAACCCGCTCCGGCCGCGCGGCGGTGCTTGCGAAAACCTTCATCGACTGCTCGGGCGACGGCGACCTGGCCGCGCACGCCGGTGCCCCGTTCGAAAAAGGCAAAGGCCCCGATGGCGCGGGCGAGGACATGATGTACCCGTCCACCATGTTCCGCGTGCACGGCGTGGACCCGGTGCGCGCCGGCGACGCCTGGAACCACTTCAGCCGCCTGATGGAAGAGGCCGAGGCCAAAGGCCGCAAGTTTGCCCGCAAGGCGCCCATCATCCGCCCGCAGAAGAACCCGGCCGAGTGGCGCGCCAACGTCACCCAGCTCGCCAACGCCGACGGCGGCCCGGTGGACGGCACCAACGCCCTGCAACTCAGCGCGGCCGAGGTCGAGGGCCGGCGCCAGATCGTCGACTTCTTCCGCTTCCTGCGTGAATCCGCACCCGGCTTCGAGAACGCCTACCTGCTGGAGATCGCGCCGCAGGTCGGCATCCGCGAGACGCGCCGGCTGATCGGGGAATACCAGCTCACCGGCGACGATGTGCTGAATTGCGCCACCTTCGACGACAGCATCGGCGTGAACGGCTGGCCCATCGAGGAGCACGCCGCCGGCACCGTGGTGTTCCGCTGGCCGCACGACCCCACAGGCCGCGGCTACAACCAGCTCCCTTACCGCATGCTGCTGCCGCAAGGCGTGGACAACCTGCTCGTGGCCGGCCGCTGCGCCTCGATGACGCACCTGGGACAGTCCGCCGCGCGCGTCTCAGGGGCCTGCTTCGTCATGGGCCAGGCGGCCGGCACGGCCGCCGCGCTGGCGCAGCAGGCCGGAATGCGGGTGCGCGACCTGGACGTCAGCGTCTTGCAGGTGAGGCTGGAAGCGGGCGGGGCCTGGCTGGGGTGACGAGTTGGCATCCGGCCACCACTTCAAAACCAATAGCTTCCCGTGGCCATTCTGCGCTGGGATCGCGGTCTTCTGATGCCTGAAACAGACTCGAAACGGTGCTGGGCGCGACCCCACCGGCTATAAAGCGGGCTGGACCCGGCCACGGCGGCCCGGGCGGCACATCAGCCACAGGATTGCACATGACCCAGGGCCACAAAGTCGTCGTCAGCACATTCGCCGACAACCCCATGGACGCCATGGAACACCACCTGTCGCTCCAGCCCATGGAGCGGCCGGCCGCGGCGAGCCTGGAGCCCCACGAAGTCCTCATCGGCATCCACAGCGCCGCCGTGGGCTGGGTCGATCTGCTGATGACCAGCGGCCAGTACCAGCACATGCCCCAGCCGCCCTACACCCCCGGGATGGAATACGCCGGCGTGGTGCTGGCCACCGGTACGGCGGTGGACCCGGCGCAGGTCAAGGCGGGCGACCGGGTGCTGGTGGACGGCCTGCAGGTCGGCCCGCGCTCGGGCGGCGCCTACCAGTCGCAGGGCGGCTTTGCTTCGTACGCGGTGGTGCCGGATACCGCCGCGATCCGGCTGCCCGACAAGCTCTCGTTCGACGAAGCCTGCTGCCTGCTGGGCAACTACGAGACGGCCTACCACTGCCTGGTGGTGCGCGGGCGGCTGAAAGCCGGCGAGACCGTGCTGATCCTCGGCGCCACCGGCTCCACCGGGCTGGCTGCCGTGCACATCGCCAAACTGATGGGCGCCACGGTGATCGCAGCGGGCCGGTCCGATGCCAAACTCGCCTTCGTCCAGGCGCAGGGCGCCGACCACGTCGTCAATATCACCCACCCCGACGGCAGCCCCGGCGTGCGGCCCTTCAGAACCGACGTCAAGGCGCTCACCGGCGGTCGGGGCGTGGACCTGGTGTACGACGGCGTCGGCGGCGAGGTCTCGCTGGAGAGCCTGCGCTGCGTGGCCTTCGGCGCCCGCTTCCTGATCGTCGGCTGGGCCTCCACGCCCGGCGTGGCCAACGGGCGCGGCCAGCGCGGCGCCCCCAACGCCAACCAGCTGCCCACCAACCTGATCATGATGAAAGGCCTGGACGTGCTCGGCGCCCCCATGGTCATCGCCACCGTCAACGATCCCTCGCTGCGAGCGCCCCGGCTGGCGCGCATCATGCAATGGGTGAACGAAGGCCGCCTCAAGCCCCATGTGTCGCGCACCTACCCGTTGACGGACTTCAAGGATGCGATGCGGGCCAAGTGGCAGGGCGAGGTGGTCGGCGGCTGCGTGCTGCATCCCTGAGCCGCGCGGTCAGCCGGCGTAGGAATAAGTCCTGATTCGATAGCGGCTAGCGACCATTCCACGCTGGGTTTTGGCCATTTCTGATGAGAAAACGTCAGCAAACGGCCAAATCGCCGCTCGGCTGCCATCGCGGGCAGTAGCTGCGACGCATGCGGTGCGGACGTCGAGTTTCACCGGCAGACGGATCAGCCGGATTCCATGGCCGCAGCGGTGTCAAGAAAACTCGGGATGCTAGAGAGCGCGCGAACATCCTGGGGCCGCAAGCTAGGCCGTGATAGGAAGCCTCGGCGCCAGCAACAGGAAGATCGCCGCTGAAACCGGGAATACGCTGGCGGCCGCCGCGAACCAGCGCGGGCCATGGTCGGGCGAAAACCCCGGATAGCGCCGCAGGCCCGCCGACAGCAGGGCCGCGCCCGCCAGCGCCATCAACACCCCGGCAAACCAGGCTGAAGCCGACGCGGGCGGCGCGATCGCACCGGGATGCACCCGGTGAATCACCACGGAAAAGGCCAGGCTGCCGCCTTGAAACGCTGAAGCCGCCACCAGCAGGGCGCCGCCCCAGACCGCACCGGCACTGGCCAGGCTGGACCCCGGGGATTCGCCACTTTCACGGCCGGCGCGCAGCGCCAGGCCGACCAGCAGAACGCCGCCGGGGAAAAGCAACATCCCCAGCAGGCCGATGAACACCAGTTGCGTCAGCCCGCCCGCAAGGGCAAGCGTGACAAGACCGGCGGCAAGAAGCAGGGGCGGATTATTCACAGTTCATTCGGGGCAGATCGACACTCAGCCAACGACCGCTCGCCCTGAAAAGCGCCATTATCCGGCTCGCATCCAGCACGCCGCAGACGACCCGAGCCCCTCGCCAAGGACCGCGATGGCCGCCAGCCGGTTGGCCCAACGGCCGGCGGCGTTGAGCGGCCTCGCGGATCGGTTCTAATTGCGGCCTGCCAATGCACCCGATCCCCGCGCGGCAACGCCATCGGACCCACAGGCTGGCGAGGCGCCACGCGACTGACCGGTGCGGCGGAGCGATTGACGGGCCGGTCACGCGGACACGTCTGCGGCTGCCCCAGGTCGTTCCCGTAACGGACACCATCCCCGGTGGATGCCCCGTCCCGGTCGACATCGCCCCGCCCTTCTCCCGAAGGGCGAAGGCACCCCATCCATCCGAGGATTTCTTTTGCACAAGGACTTCAGCCGTTCGTCACTCGTTCGCATGCTCAGCGATTGGCTCCCCATGGAAGCGCCCGCCTCGCGCCAGGACTTCGCCGAACGGCTGAGCCAGTGGGTGGATGTTTCCGGCTCCATCACGCTGCACGCGGCCCACCAGTCCACCCATTCGGCGGTGCCGTTGAAGCCATCGGCTGCGAACAGGTCCGCTACCCGGGACCTGCAGGTGCGGTTCCCGCGGGTGCGGGCGGGCCTGATCGCAATCATCTCGGCCAGGACGACAACGCCCACTCCGAATCCGCGCGACCGCAACCCGCCACCCGTGCCTGACGCCTCCGGCGAGGCGGATGCCGGTTTCGCCCCGCATCAGCAGCGCTACCTGGACCTGCAACGCCAGATGGCGCTGCGGATCGAGGCCCTGCGTGGCGACGTCCGGCAGACGCTCGCGAAGGTGTCTCCCCGGCTCGGGCAACTGGCCGCGTTCGACGCCGTGCTGGAACAGATGCTGGGATCACGGGAACAAGGGCTGATGGCCACAGTGCCAGTGGTGCTGGAGCGGCAATTCGAGAATCGGCGCGCCGCGCATCGGCAGGCACAGGATGCGACCCAGCCGACGGACGACCCGGCCTGCTGGCGGCAACCGGGCGGGTGGTTGCACAGCTTTGCCAGGGACATGGAAGCGGCGCTGCTGGCAGAGCTGGAGGTCCGGCTGCAGCCGGTGACGGGAATGATGGAAGCATTGAACAACGAGGTTGGGAAACACCCATGAACAGGATTTTTTTCACAGGCATATTCGCGCTGGGCCTGGCCGCGGTGGTCTGGGTCGGCATCGGATTCGTGGGTGCCAGCCCGCTGGCCCTGCTGATGACGGCGGTGATTGCCGGCGTCTACGGTCTGGGGGCCTTCGAGCTGCACCGCTACCGCGTTGCCACCGCTTCGCTGGCGACAGCGCTGGAGGGGCTCCCGCAGCCCCTGACGGACCTGTCCGACTGGCTGGCGGGCGTGCACCCCTCGCTGCAACCCGCCGTGCGCCAGCGCATCGAAGGCGAGCGCACCGCCCTGCCCGGCCCGGCGCTGACGCCCTATCTAGTGGGCTTGCTCGTGATGCTCGGCATGCTGGGCACCTTTCTGGGCATGGTCGTGACCTTCAAGGGCGCGGTCTTCGCGCTGGAAGGCTCCACCGACCTGCAGGCCATCCGCTCCGCGCTGGCCGCCCCCATCAAGGGGCTGGGCCTGTCGTTCGGCACCTCGGTGGCCGGTGTGGCGGCGTCCGCCATGCTGGGCCTGATGTCAGCCCTGAGCCGGCGCGAACGCGTCGACGTGGGGCGGCTGCTCGACAGCCGCATCGCCACCGTGTTGCGCCCGTTCTCGCTGGTGCACCAGCGCCAGGAAACCTTCAAAGCCCTGCAGGTGCAGGCCACCGCCTTGCCCGAAGTGGTCAGCGGCCTGCAGGCCCTGATGGAGGGCATGGAGCGTCGCAACCAGCAGCTGAACGAACAGCTGCTGGGCAGCCAGGCGCAGTTCCACCGCGAAGTGACCACGGTCTACGCCGGCCTGGCCGACTCCGTGGGCCGATCGCTGAACGACGCCCTGACGGCCAGCGCGCGCCTTGCCGGCGAGAGTATCAAGCCCGTGGTCGTCACCGCGATGGCCGAGATCGCGCAGGAATCAAAACGCCTGCACGAGCGGGTCAGCGACGCGGCGCAGACGCAGCTGAACGGCCTGAGCACAGCCTTCAGCGCCACCGCGGCCACCGTGTCGGAAACCTGGACCACCGCCCTGCAGACCCATGCCCGCACCAGCGAGCACCAGGCCCAGGTGCTGGAGCGTGCCCTGACCGCGTTCACGCAAGGCTTCGATCAGCGCGCTGGCGCCCTGTTGGCCTCGGTCACTGAGACCGCGAGCCGCCAGGCCAGCCAGAGCCTGGCCGACATGAACCGGCTGGTGGCGCAGTCCGAGGCACTGGTCAGCGCCCGCATCGATGCCGAGGCGCAGTGGACCCGGCAGCACGGCGAGCGCCTGGAGCAGCTGGCCGGCCTGCTGCGCAGCGAACTCGGCGCACTGCGCCAGGACGAGGCCGCGCGCGGCGACGCGGCCGTGCAGCGCCTGGGCGAGTTGCAGGCGGCGCTGGCGACGCACCTCACCACGCTGGGCACCGCGCTGGAAGCGCCCATGACGCGCCTCATGCAGACCGCTGCCGAGGTGCCGCAGGCCGCAGCCGGCGTGATCACCCAGCTGCGCGCCGAGCTGAGCCACATCACCCAGCGCGACACCCTGGCACTGCAGGAACGCACCGCCGTGATGGAGCAGGTCAACACGCTGCTGCAGGCCCTGCAGCGCTCGGCGGGCGACCAGCGCACCGCCATCGAAGCGCTGGCCACGTCCGCGGCCACCGTGATGGACCAGGCCAGCCAGCAGTTTGCCGACACCCTCGGCGTGCAGGCGGTCCGCGCCGAAGCGGTGGCCGCGCAGGTGGCGGGCAGCGCGGTGGACCTGTCGGCCCTGGGCGAGTCGTTCCACCACGGCGTGACGCTCTTCAGCGCCAGCAACGAGAAGCTCATGACCAGCCTGCAGCGCATCGAAGACACGCTGGGCCGCTCGATGGAGCGCAGCGACGAGCAGCTCGCCTACTACGTGGCGCAGGCCCGCGAGGTGATCGACCTCAGCATCAGCTCGCAGCAAGGCGTGATCGAGGACCTGCGGCGGCTCCACAAGCAGCAGCCGGCCCTGGCTGATGAGGTCGCCGGATGATCGACCTGAACGAAGCCGGCGACGGCATGGAACAGACCGCGCCGGTCTGGGCCGTCTTCGGCGACCTGATGTCGGGCCTGCTGGGAGCCTTTGTGCTGATCCTGGTCGGCGTGCTGGTGGTGCAGATGGACCTTGTGGCCAGCCTCGAATCGGAAATGGCCAAGCGCCGCCAGGAAGAACAACGCCGCATGGCGCTGGAGAAAGCCCTGGCCATTCCGCTGGCCTCGGGCCGCGTGACGCTGGCCAACGGGCGCATCGGCATCAGCGGCAGCGTGCTGTTTGCGGTGAACTCCGACCAGTTGCGCCCCGACGGCCGGCAGCTGCTGAAAAGCCTGGTGCCCCCGTTGCAGGTGTACCTGGGCGAGCGCGACGAGATGCTGATGGTCAGCGGATTCACGGACAACAAGCCGATTTCGGAGGGCAACCGTCGCTTCGAGGACAACCTGGAGCTTTCAGCCCAGCGAGCGCTGACCGTGACCCGCGCCCTCATCGAGGAAGGCATGCCCTCCGCGCGCGTTTTCGCGGCGGCCTTTGGCGCCGAGCAGCCGGTGGCCGCCAACACCGATGAACCCGGCCGCACAAAGAACCGGCGCGTGGAGATGGCGCCCGTGGCCCGTTCCACGCCGGCGAAACTCGCCCCTTGAGTGCCATGGACTTGCTCGACGCGCCCCCACAGGAGCATGCGCGCCCGCCGCACCAGGCCCGCCTGGACGCCCTGCGCAAGGCCGCCCAGCGCATCGATCCTGTGCGCCTGCACTATCTGGACGTGCTGTCGCAGCGCATCGCCACCGCCCCTGAAGCCGTGCAGCGCGTGCTGGAGAACACGCTCGACACCCCGTTGACGGAACTGGAGCAACGCCTCGGCAAACCACAACCGGCCGCAAGCGACGGCGAAGCGCCCCGCCCCGCCGCGCCGCTGGCCGCGCTGAATCGGTACATCGAGGGCCTGAGGCAGGAGGGCGACGGGCCGCTGCAAGGTCTTGGGCTGGACAAGCCGTCCGGTCACGGCTTCGCCAACGACGCCGATGCTCACAGGGAACTGCCCAGCGTGCGCCGTTTCCGCGAAGCCTGGTCGCGCATCGCCGCGGAAGACCGGGTCGCCGAAGCCGTCGAGCGCGGCCCCACCAACGCCGGCCCGCTCAATTCACACATGCTGGTGCTGCGCACGCTCAGCCTGCTGCGCGACCTGTCGCCGGACTACCTGCGCCGCTTCCTCTCCCAGATGGAAATCCTGCAATGGCTGGAGCAGGCCAGCCAGACGATTGCCCCGGTCAAGCCCAAACCGGCACGGCGCAGCCGGGTGAAAAAGCCCTGAGTCACCGGCCATGGACTGCAATTTTCATAGCAGCTCATGTCCACTTCACGCTGGGAAGTGGCTATTTTTTCCTGATTTTCGCCCCTGAACCGCCTTGACGCGGCCCCGAAGCGGCTGGAGCCGGTCGAAAAGATCACGGCTCCCGGCGGCGGTACAAGGCGGCGTGCGCCAGCGTGTATTCCGCCAGCGGGCCCAGGCGGATGTCCTGCGGCGCCAGGGTGTTGGCGGGCTTCAGGTAGGCCTGCACGCGAAACGGGGTTCCCGGTTCAACGCCTGCCGGCACGACTGTGATCCCCTGGCGCACATAGCCGTCCGGGTGGCCGACACGCTCCAGCGCGTCCATGTCGCGCAGCGTGGCCTCGTCCACCGCATAGACCTCGCCGATGACCGGCAGGCCCGTGCCGGGCGCATTCAGCAGCCAGGGCACGTGCCGTTCGCCCACCAGGAACAGCGGAAACGCGGCCTCGGTGCGGAAGTTGCCGGGCCATCGGGCGCCACGGTTGGTGGCGGCATTCGGAAAGCCCTGCTTGAGGGTGCCGAAGACGAAGACGAGGGTGGGCATGGGGTGCACTGTACGTGGTGATCGATAGGTTCCGATAGGTTCGTGGTTGCACCAGCCCCGCGGCCGCTGCGCCACGGCGAACGAATGGCGCGTTCCTTGCATGCGCCCACGCATCGGGATCACGCCGGCAATCGCTGCTGGAACTTGATTTCAGTCAAGCGAGACTGCCGTCGGCATTTTGGAATCAAGGGCGAATGGAGACAGACGACGCATTCGAATCGGCCGTGCATCGCCATGATGCGCAGGTCGCCGAGCTCGGCCTGCCCATCTGGGTGGGGTCCGAGCCCACGTTTACCGACCGCGAGGCCCAGACGCCGGCCTGGCTGCACGCCGCCCTGGGCGACGACAAGGAACTTCGTGCACGGGCGCTGCTCGGCACCCTGAGCCGGCTGATGCCGGGCGCGCTGGTGTTGCGCAGCGTCGGCCGGCTCTATCCCGGTGAAAAGCTGCCGCGCTGGAACCTGGGCCTGCTGCGGCGGCGCGACGGCGAGCCACTGTGGAGCGGCCCGCCGGACCCGCTCCTGGCCGCCGAACCGGGTCCCGCCGGGCCCCCGGACATCGCCGCCTTTGCCAGCGCCCTGTCAGAGGCATTCGCCAGCCAGCACTGGGCCACGGAATGCACTGCCGGCGCCCCGGAAAGAGACGCAGACAAAGGAGACGCCGACCAAGAAGGCGCAGACAAGGCAGGCGCAGACGATGCCCCAGCCTGGACAGTCACCGCCACCGCGGACGCAGACGCCGAACCGCTGCAGTTTGTCCTGCGAACCTACGAGGACGAGGCCGAACCGAATGCCGACCATTCCGCCTGCGTCGCCATCGAGCTGCCCGAAATCGCCCACGTTGACCGCTTCCTCGCCGCCCTGCCCTGCATCGAACACGCCGCACGGGCCTGTGGCCTGCCGGCACTGGTGTGGACCGGCGCCACCCCGCCCGTGGACGCCACGCTGGAGCTCACCACCGTGACGCCGGACCCCGCGGTGATCGAAATCAACTCGGCCCCCAGCCGCAACTGCGCCGAATTCCTCTGGCGCAGCCAGCAGGTCTATGCCGCTGCAGCGGCGCACGGGCTGTCGCCCTACCGCCTGTATTTCAACGGGCAGGTGGCCGATTCGGGGGGCGCCGGCCAGCTGACCTTTGGCGGCCCGACGCCTGAGGCCAGCCCGTTCGTCAGCAACCTGCAATTGCTGCCCCGGCTGGTGCGCTTTTTCAACCGCCACCCGGCGCTGAGCTACCGCTTTGCGCACGACTTTGTCGGCGGCAGCGGCCAGTCCGTCCGAGCGGACGAGCGCGGCACCGGCGCCTTCGACGATCTCGTGCTGGCCCTGGCGCTGCTGGAGCGCAAAACGGTCGCGGAGCCTGAACTGCTGTGGAGAAGCCTGGCCTCGTTCCTGTGCGATGCGGTGGGCAACAGCCACCGCGCCGAGATCAACATCGAAAAGCTCTGGAACCCTTACCTGCCCGGCCGTGGACGCCTGGGCCTGGTCGAATTTCGCGGCCTGCGCATGCAGCACACGCC
This sequence comes from Candidatus Skiveiella danica, assembly GCF_022705245.1. NCBI lineage: Bacteria > Pseudomonadati > Pseudomonadota > Betaproteobacteria > Burkholderiales > Comamonadaceae > Candidatus Skiveiella > Candidatus Skiveiella danica. The sequence goes on from NZ_JAKJEW010000035.1 coordinate 36,231, forward strand.
CCAGCGCGCCACGGCCATCGCCTGCCTGCTGCGCGCCGTGATCGCCCTGCTGGCCACGCGCCCCTACGCGCTGCCGCTGATCGACTGGGGGCGCGAGCTGCACGACCGGTTTGCCTTGCCGTTCTACTTGCAGGCCGATATGGACACCGTGCTCGCCGAGCTGGACGCGGCCGGGCTCGGCCTGGAGGCGCCCATCCAGGCCGTGCTGCGCCACGATGCGTTCCGCTTTCTGGGCCAGGTGGACTTGCCCTTTGGCACGCTGGAACTGTGGCGCGGCCTGGAGTTCTGGCCGCTGGTGGGCGACGCCGCCAGCCCCGAGCAAAGCGGAAGCTCCCGCTTCGTCGACGCCAGCACGACCCGAATTGAAATCCGATGGCGGCCACCATCAACCGACTCAGCGGGCACGCTGGATACCGGCCACTGGCAGGACTGGGCGCTTTCCGTGGACGGCGTCACCCTGCCGCTGCGCCCAGAACGCGACAGCCGGGGCGATCTCAAGGTCTTCGGCGTGCGCTATGCCAGCTTTGCGCCCCGCTCGGGCCTGCATCCCGTGCTGGGCAGCCAGGCCCCGTTGACGCTGACCCTGGGCCATGCCGACCACGGCGTGCAGTACACCGTCACGCTGCACGAATGGCGGCCCGATGGCGAGGCCTATGCTGGGTTGCCGGCGGATCTGCAGGAGGCGGGGGAACGGCGGGCTGGGCGGATTGCGGTGGTGGCGAGGGAGCGGGCCGAGCAGGCGCCCGCTGACGAATCAGGCTCCGAGGTAAGGCTAGCAAGCCCGGGGCTAACGGCGTATAGCCTGGATCGACGGTACCGTTGAACGGTTTGAGGGCTGGGGGCACTACTTACCGCGTGTTGGACCCGTGCTCGGCACGCATCCATCAGTTTCAATTTGATAGCGGATAGTGACTATTCCATAACGGGATATGGCCTCTTATGCTCCCAAGTGGCACTTCCATGACCCTTGCGGGCTTTGCGCGAAGTCATCATGTGGCTCTGCGGCTGCAACATCAGGGCGCGAGGGGCGTTTTGGCAACTCAACTCCTAACATCCTTGTTCGTATGCGGTTGAATTTTTTAAGAGCAGTGGGTGTTTACGCAGTGCAGCAAATTGAATCTAACAAGTATTTTTGCGCTTTTTTCGCAATAAATGGCATGAAGGTGTACGATTGGGCCATGCTTATCGAGTTTTCGGTCACCAATTTCCGATCCATCATGGAGCGCCAGACGCTCAATATGGCCGCCTCCGCTTACAGTGAGCTGGAATCGCTTAACACCTTCATCCCTGACCAGGACGACAGCGTGCCCCGCTTGCTGCGCTCCACTGTGGTGTATGGCCCCAATGCATCGGGCAAAAGCACTTTGATTCAGGCGCTACGTTTTGTGAAGAGCCAGGTACTCAACTCCCAAAAAGAAAGCCAAGCCGGGGATGCCATTGATGTGGTGCCTTTCAAGCTGACAGCAGCGTCACGTGCGGCAGACAGTGAATTTGAAGTGACCTTTGTGGAGCAGGGTATTCGCTACGAATACGGCTTTTGCTGCAGTCGCGAGCGGTTTACCGAGGAGTGGCTGATTGCCTACCCATTGGGACGGGCACAAAAGTGGTTTCACCGGGTGTTTGATGCTGAAGCGGGCAAAGATGCTTACAAATTCAGCACTTCGTTCTTGGGGGGCAAGACACGTCACGGACTTTGGAAGGAACAAACCCGCCCGAATGCCTTGTTCTTTTCCACGGCAATTCAATTGAATAATGAGCAACTCAAGCCCGCCTTTGACTGGTTCAAATTGCGTTTGCGGGTGGTTGACTCTGTGCGTGGTTTCAGCCCCGGCTACACCTTGAAGCGCTGCGGCAACGACGAAGATCGCCAGAGGGTGGTTGCGTTCATGAATTCGGCAGACTTGTCCATTGCAGATATCCAACTGGAAGAAACCGTGTTTTCGGCAGACTCTTTGCCTACGGAAATGCCACCTGCCATTCGAGATGAGTTATTGAAAGACATGGCGGGACGAAAGTTGGTGAAACCGCGTTTCTTCCACAAAGACGTGAACACAGCAGAAACGGTGGAATTTGACGAGTCAGAAGAGTCTGACGGCACCCGTGCGCTGTTTGCTATTACCGGCCCATGGCTGGACGTGATCGAAAACGAGCGTGTGTTAGTGGTGGACGAACTGGATACAAGTTTGCACCCATTGCTGGTGCACCATTTGGTGAAGCGGTTGCACCACGAGGGTACCAAGGCACAGCTGATTTTTACGACACATGACACCACCTTGCTGAGCCAAAAGCTGCTTCGGCGCGACCAAGTGTGGTTTATGGAAAAAGATGATAGGAGTGCAACTCGCCTATACCCATTGTCTGACTTCAGTCCGCGCGAAAACGAGGCCATAGAGCGCGGCTACCTGAATGGTCGCTACGGCGGCATTCCTTTCCTGAAGGATTTGGACTTCTATGGGGTCTGAAGACCTCTTTCACAAACGGAAGGCTCGCGCTGGTGCTGCGCTGCAACGGCAAGTACGCGAGCGTGCGCGCAACAAGCGTTACCTGATCGTCTGCGAAGGAACGAAGACGGAGCCTCATTACTTCCGTGATTTACTGGATGACCGGGGCGTTCGTCCGCAGATGGTACGCATAGCGCCCAATGACGGAGTATCACCAGATCGCGTGGTGGCGCATGCTGTTGCGCTGTATACAGAGGACGCAGCCGCTGGCGATGCCTATGACACGGTGTACTGCGTATTTGACAGGGACAGGCACACCACATTCGTTGCCGCCGTGCAGCGCACCAAGGATTTGAGTGCCGAAGGAAAACCGTTTGTGGCGATCACGTCGACGCCGTGTTTTGAGATTTGGTTGCTGCTACATTTTGGCTATTCCGATCAACCGTTTCATCCTGCTGGTAAAAAGTCAGTGGGTGACCAAGTCGTTTCCGCCTTGAAAGCCAAGCCGGGGTTCACCAAATACGGAAAAGGTCAAAAGGGAATTTATGGTCAATTGAAATCAAAGTTGAGCGATGCGCTCACCCATGCGGAGCTCCTACGCAAACATGGGGCAGCTACTGGCAGCATCAACCCGGCAACAGATGTTGATGTGCTGGTGAAGGCGATTCTTGCACTTGCTGCAACATAACCGCTAAGCTGGTTGCTATCAAATGTGGCATGAAATCTCGATCCGGTAAGGTCAAATTTCCCCAAAATTGGCGTGACCAGATCGTACCTATCAATACAAATTCGATAGCAGATCATGACCATTCCACCCTGGGAACAGACCATTTTGAGGTTCTCTTCTGTTTCGGGTGGCACGCAACATTCTGATGGAGGTCAGGCGAGAGGGCGTGCTTTCTGAAGCGGATT
>NZ_JAKJEW010000036.1:0-38655 GCF_022705245.1 Candidatus Skiveiella danica
ATGCCACGGCTCTCCTGTCCAGATTCAATCAATCAATCAGCCTGTCGCGGGCCAGCCGGCCTGCGACCTTTGAAATCCACCACGGGCGCCAGGCGCGCCTCGCGCAACTCATCCAGCGTAAATCCCAGTGCCTGCAACGGCGCCGGTGCTCGCTTGGCGCTGATACGCTGGCCCGGCTTGACCGCAGGTTCGTCCCGCCAGACGATCTGCCAGTGCGCCGGGCCGGCGCCCTCGCCCCGCTCCAGCGTGCCGCGGAATTTCTTGCGGTTGGCACTGATCAGCCTGCCCGCACTGGCGCCAAGCTCCTTGCCGATCGGCGCCTTGAGCGTGATATCCACCAGCGAACCCGCAAACCGCTCGAAGTCCTGCTCGCTTCGCAGGGGGCGGTCGATGCCCGGCGAAGACACTTCAAGCCGGCGGTACTCGACGCCGTCAACCTCCAGCGCAAACTGCAACTGGCGCGTGACTTTTTCGCAGTCCTCGACCGTGACAAACGGATCAATGGCGGCACCCGGCACCCAGGGCAGATCGATCGTGATGCGCAACAGACCCCCGGCGGAGCGTTCAATCTCCACGAGTTCGTAACCGAGACCGGTCACGGTCTGTTCGACTGTCTGCTGTAACGCCACTTGCCCTGCTGCCATCCAATAAATGAGTCAAAACCAATCGACCAAAAAAAACGGGCGGTGATTACCCGCCCGTTTGGTCGTGAACGCCGAATTATAGCCCAATATTGGGCGTAAGTGGCTTGATTTGAAAGGGTTTAGCGCAGGTTTTTGCCGCGACGGCTTCTGCGCAGGGGATTTCAACCGGCTGCTGCAACCAGCAAGCGGGTGTATTCGTGATGCGGCGCACCGAGCACCTGCCCGACGGACCCGGACTCGATCACGTCGCCGTCCTTCATGACCAGCACCTCGTGCGCCATGGCCCGGATGACGTCCACGTCGTGGGTGATCAGCAGATAGCTCAACCCGCGTTCACGCTGCAAGGCCTGCAGCAGCTGGAGGATCTGTTTCTGGATGGTGACGTCCAGCGCACTCGTCGGCTCATCGAGGACCAGCAATTTCGGCTCGACGATCAACGCTCGCGCGATGGCAATGCGCTGGCGCTGTCCGCCGGAGAACTCGTGAGGGTAACGCACCAGCAGCCCAGGAAACTGGGCCCTCGCCAAACCGACCTCTTCCAGAGCGGTCAATACCCGTGCCTGTCTTTGTGCCGTGGAAAGCCCGGGCGCGTGAACCCGCAGCCCTTCGCCGACGATTTCCTCGATGGTCATGCGGGGCGACAGCGAGGAGAACGGATCCTGGAACACCACCTGCACCGACTGGCGCAAGGCCTTGTTGGCCTTGGCCCCCTGGTGCCAGCTTCCACTGGCAACCTGGAGCGCTCCGCTGAACGGCAGCAAGCCCAGGGCTGCCAGCGCCAACGTCGATTTCCCTGAACCCGACTCGCCGATGACGCCCAGGGTCTGCCCGGGGGGAATCACGAAGTCCGCTCCGCGCACCGCAACAAACTCCCCTTTGGCAAACCAGCCCCGCACGCCACCCAAGGGCACGGGGTAGGTGACCCGCAATGCCTGCGCCCGCATCAGGGGCTCGTGGCCCACCGCATCGGGAAATGACGGGGGGACATCGCGCTCCGGACGGCTGTCGATCAGCCGGCGGGTGTAGGGGTGCCGAGGATCGGCAAAGACCTGGGTCACCGCCCCCTGCTCGACGATGCAACCGTTCTCCATCACGGCCACGCGGTCGGCAAATCGCCGCACCAGATTGAGGTCATGGGTGATCAGCAAGACCGCCATTCCGTTTCGGCGCTGCAGGGCGGTGAGCAAATCGAGAATTTGGGCCCGCAGCGTGACGTCCAGCGCCGTCGTGGGTTCATCGGCCAGCAACAGCTTGGGCTTGCAGGCCAGGGCCATGGCGATCATGGCGCGCTGGCGCTGTCCGCCCGAGAGCTGGTGCGGAAACGCCCGCGCCCTGCGCTGAGCCTCGGTGATGCCGGTTTCCGCCAGCAGGTCGATCGCCATCCGCGCGGCATCGACGCTGGAATGGCCCTGTTTCAGCTCCAGAACCTCGGCAATCTGTTCGCCCACGGTGAACAGCGGGTTCAGCGCTGTCATGGGCTCCTGAAAGATCATGGCGATGTCGCTGCCACGAATCCCGCGCAAATCGCTTTCCGGCAGGGCGAGCAGGTCACGCCCGAGAAACCCGGCGGTTCCCGTGATTCGCGCATGCATCACCAGGCGCAGCAGACTCAACGCCGTCACGGTCTTGCCCGAGCCGGACTCTCCCACCAGCGCGAGCTTTTCGCCAGGCTGGATCGTGAAATCGATGCCGCGCACGACCTCTTTGCCGTCGAAGGCCACACGCAGGTTCGAGACCTCCAGCAAAGGTGTGTTGCGATTCACTTTTCGGCCTTCCGAGGATCCAGCGCATCCCGCAGCGCATCGCCCATGAAGGTCAGCAACAGCAGCGTGATCACGAGCACCGCAAACGTCGACAGCGAGATCCACCAGGCGTCAATGTTGTTCTTGCCTTGCGCAAGCAGCTCCCCCAGCGACGGCGTGCCCGGCGGCACACCCAGCCCCAGAAAGTCGAGCGAGGTCAGGGCCAGGATCGCGCCGCTCATGCGAAAGGGCAGGAAGGTCACCACCGGTGTCATGCTGTTGGGCAACACGTGTCGGCGAATGATCTGCCAGTTCGAAAGGCCCAATGCCCGCGCGGCACGCACGTAGTCAAGCTGCCGATTGCGCAGAAACTCGGCACGGACGTAGTCCGAGAGCCCCATCCAGCCGAACAGGCTCAGCAGGATCAGCAGCAGCCCGATGCTCGGATCGAACACGGCGGCGAAGATGATCAGCAGGTAGAGCTCGGGCATGGAGCCCCAGATTTCGATGAAGCGCTGGAAGGCCAGGTCGGTCTTGCCACCAAAGAATCCCTGGAGCGCGCCCGTGATCACGCCCAGCACGGTGCCAATGACCGTGAGGGCCAGTGCAAACAGCACCGAGATGCGAAAGCCATAAATCAGCCGGGCCGCCACATCGCGACCCCGATCATCGGTGCCGAGCCAGTTGTCGGCGGATGGTGGCGCGGGGTTCGGCGCCTTGGCAAAGTAATCGATCGTGCTGTGGTGGTAAGGATTGGGCGGATACAGCGCCCAGTTGCCGGACTTTGCAAACTGCTCGCGGATAAACGGATCCAGAAAGTCGGTCGGCGTCTCGAAGTCGCCGCCAAAAGTCGTCTCAGGCGCGCTTTTCAGAATCGGGAAGTACCACGCAGCGTCGTACCGGGCCACCAGCGGCTTGTCGTTGGAGATCAGCTCGGCGCCGAGGCTCAGCACAAACAAGGTGCAGAAGATCACAAAGCTGCCAAAACCCAGTCGGTTGCGCCGGAAGCGCTGCCAGGCGCGACGGCTGGGCGACAGGGACACCGTCACCGTAGACAAAGGGCCGGCAGCGACCGCGTCGGAGGGGTCAGTCAAACTTGACACGCGGGTCCACCCAGACGTAACAGAGGTCGCTGATGAGCTTGGTGACCAGTCCGATCAGCGTGAACAGGTACAGCGTGCCCAGCACCACCGGGTAGTCGCGCCGCATCACCGACTCGTAGCTCAGCAGCCCCAGACCGTCCAGCGAGAACAGGGTCTCGATCAGCAGCGAGCCGGCGAAGAACGCGCCGATGAAGGCCGCCGGAAAGCCGGTGATGATTGGAATCAAGGCGTTGCGAAAGACGTGCTTCCAGAGCACGCGGCGCTCGGAGAGCCCCTTGGCGCGCGCCGTCAGCACATACTGCTTGCGGATCTCCTCCAGGAACGCGTTCTTGGTCAGCATGGTGGTCACAGCGAACGCCCCCAGCACGCTGGCCGTGATCGGCAGCGTGATGTGCCAGAGGTAGTCCACCACCTTCGCGCCCCAGCTGAGCTGCTCCCAATTGCTGGACGTCAGGCCGCGCAGGGGAAACCATTGCAGCTGCCCGCCGAAGATCACCAGCAGGGCCACGCCGAGCACGAACCCCGGGATCGCATAGCCCACCAGTACGAGCAGGCTGGTCAGCGCATCGAAGCGGCTGCCGGCGCGCACCGCCTTGGCGATGCCCAGCGGCACCGAGATCAGGTAGCTCAGGAAAAACGTCCACAAGCCCAGGCTGATCGAAACCGGCAGCTTCTCCTTGACCAGGCTCCAGACGTCCTTGGGGTAGAAGAAGCTCTTGCCCAGGTCGAAACGAGCGAACTGCTTGAGCATCTGCCAGAAGCGCTCGGGCGCAGGTTTGTCAAAGCCGTAGAGCGCCTTGATCTCGGCAATGCGCGCAGCGTCCACGCCCTGGCGTCCCCGGTAGCCGGCGCCTGTGGCGGCGGCACCCTCGCCGCCCGAATCACGGCCCTGCAACTGCGACACCATCTGCTCGACCGGGCCACCGGGCACAAACTGGATCACCACGAAGGTCAGCAGCAGCACCCCGAACAGTGTCGGAATCATCAGCAGCAGGCGCTTGAGGATGTAGGCGGCCATCGTCAGTTCGCCTTGCCGGCGGCCAAGCTGCGGCGCAGCGCTTCACGATTGGCTTCGGTGGCCCACCAGGTGCTGGTGATCCAGCTCTCGGGCTGGTAGTAGCGGGGCGTCACCGCCGGTTGCTCGAATCGTCCGGCCCGGTAGGCCACACGGTGCACACCGCCGTACCAATGAGGCACCACATAGTGCCCAAAGCGCAGCACGCGGTCGAGGGCACGCACACTGGCCACGAGCTCGGGCCGCGTCTGCGCCGAGATCACCTTGTCGAGCAGCGTATCCACGGCCGAGCTCTTGATGCCGATGACGTTGCCCGAGCCCTCGATATCAGCCGCCTTCGAGCCAAAGCGCTCCACCAGCTCCGTGCCCGGAGCCTCACTGCCGACAGACCGGCTGCTGATCACTTCGAAGTCAAACACGTCCATGCGCTTTTGCAGGATCGCGAAGTCGATGACCTTGTAGTTGACGGCGATGCCCAGCTTCTCCAGATTCCTGGCAAAAGGGGTCACGATGCGACCCATCGAGCCGGAGTTGTCCAGGAATTCGATGGTGAACGCTTCGCCCTTGGCATTTCGAAGCGCGCCGTCTCGATAGGTCCAGCCCGCCTCGGCCAACAGCGCGCGGGCGCGGCGCAGGTTGTCGCGCAGCGTGCGCCCTGAAGCTGGGTCGAGGCTGGTGACGGGCGGCTGCGGGACGTCCTGCGTGAAGACCTCGGGCGGCAACTGGGCCCGCAAGGGTTCGAGCAGCGCCAGTTCGTCCGAACCGGGCTTGCCGGTGGCCTCGAAGTCGCTGGCGACGAAGTAGCCCCGGACCCGTGTGTAGGCGTTGTAGAACAGTTGTCGGTTGAGCCATTCGAAATCCATGGCCAGCCCAATGGCCTCGCGCACGCGGGGATCCTTGAACTTGTCCCGCCGCGTATTGAACTGGAAACCCTGGAAGTCGCCCGCATTGCCATGCTTGAGCTCCTTCTTGATGAGTTGGCCTGAATCGAACTGCTTGCCGCTGTAGGCACGCGCCCACTCCCGCGCGATGAAGGCCTGGATGTAATCGAACTCGCCCGCCTTGAAGGCCTCGAGTTGCGCCGTGTTGTCCTTGTAGATCTTGTAGGTGATGCGGTCAAAGTTGAAGAGGCCTCGGCGCACGTTGAGATCTTTCGCCCAGTAGTGCGGGTCCCGTTCGTAGGTGATGTCCCGCCCGAAGCTGACCTTGCCGACGCGGTAGGGACCGGAGCCGATCGGCATGTCAGTGACGATTTGGTCCAAGGGCTTCGCCTTGCCTTTCTCCATGCCCCATTGGCGGCTGAACACCGGCAGCCCACCCACGATCAGCGGCAGTTCGGCGTTCACGCGCTTGAAGTCAAACCGGATGGTGCGCTCGCCCAGGATCGTCGCGCCCCGCACTTCGCCAAAAATGGTGCGGTACTGCGGCGCGCTTTCCTTGCTCACCAGCCGGTCGAACGAATGCTTGACATCAGCGGCGAGCACCGGGTCCCCGTTGGAAAAGCGCGCGGCGGGATGCAGGCGAAACACGACCGAGAGCCGGTCCGGCGCCACCGCGACGTCTTCGGCCAGCAGCCCGTAGGCAGTGGTGGGCTCGTCGAGCGTGCCGGTCAGCAGCGTCTCGAAGACCAGGCCCACCAGGCTGGGCGGCGCACTGCCCTTCAGGGTAAACGGGTTGTACTTGTCGAAGTTGGACAGACGCGTGGGCGGCACCAGCGAGATTTCGCCCCCCTTGGGCGCTTTCGGGTTCACGTAGTCGAAATGCTGGAAGCCCGGCGGGTACTTGATGTCGCCGAACTGCGCGTAGGCGTGCGCCGACCAGGCTGGAAAGCACGCCCCGAACAGCATCCCGACAATCAAACCTCGCATGCGACAATTCTGCACAGTTTTTTGCAGGGGCTGATCCATGACACGCAATTCCGGTCTTCCCGACGGAAAGTGGCATGGGGGCACCACCATGAAGGCCACCGTCACCTGCAGGGTCGCCGTTTCCCGCCAGTGCGAAGGCGCCGCGAGCCCAAGCGCCGGTCGCCGATACGATTCAGAACCATATGGACCAGTTCCCATCGCGGAAAGGTCACTTCTTGCTATCGTTTTAGTAACTGAGCCGGAACCATGCTGAACCGTCGTCAATTTGCTTCGCTGATCAGCCTGGCCGTGCTGGGCACGACGGGCCCCGCACGGGGCGCCGATGCGCCAGCGCTGATGCTGGCCAATGTGTACCGCCCGGGTGCCACGCCGCTGGCCGACTACTGGGTCAGCGAAAAGTACGACGGCCTGCGCGGCTACTGGGACGGCCAACGCCTTCTGACCCGCGGTGGAGAAGCCATCGCCGCGCCGGCATGGTTCACCGACGCCTGGCCGGCAGTACCGATGGACGGCGAACTCTGGGCCGGGCGGGGGCGGTTTTCCCAGGCCGCTTCGACGGTGCGCCAGCAAAAGCCGATGGACGACGCCTGGCGCGCGCTGCGCTTCATGGTGTTCGACCTGCCGGCCCAGGGCGGCCCGTTCGACGAACGCATCCCCGCCTACCAGCAACTGGTGGCGTCATTGGGTCGACCCTGGGTCCAGGCCGTGGTGCAGCGCAAGGTCGCCAGCGATGCTGAGCTGCAGGCCCTGCTGCGCCAGACTGTGAAGGCCGGCGGCGAGGGACTGATGCTGCACCGCGGCACGTCGCTGTACCGAGCCGCGCGCACCGATGACCTGATGAAGCTCAAACCCTGGGAAGACGCCGAGGCCAAGGTGATCGCCCATCTGCCCGGTCAGGGCAAACATGCGGGCCGCCTGGGCGCGCTGTTGGTGGAGACGCCGCAGGGCCTGCGCCTGAAGCTCGGCACCGGTTTTACCGACACCGAACGCGAGCACCCGCCACCGGTCGGCGCCTGGATCACCTTCCGCTTCCGCGGCACGACGAACCGGGGCATCCCGCGCTTTGCCAGCTACCTGCGGGTACGCGAAGACTGGGTCGAAAAGGTTCCCACCTCAGGTTGATACAAAAACAATAGCAGGTCATGACCGTTTCGCGCTGGGGCCATGCCATTTTTCCTCTGAATTGAGGCCGGAGGTCTCCTCCTGACCGCCCGCGTTCAGCGCACGCAGTCGGCGTAGTAGCGGCGCACGCCGTCCGGCCCCTCTTCCTCGACCAGTCCGTGAATGTCGGTCTCGAAGCCGGGGCACTGGGCATTGAATTCGCGCGCGAACTTGAGGTAGTCGACGATCTTCTTGTTGAAGACTTCCCCCGGGATCAAGAGCGGGATGCCCGGCGGGTACGGCGTCACCAGGCCGACCGTGATGCGGCCTTCGAGCTGGTCGATCTCCACCCGCTCCGTGGTGCGGTGCGCGATGTGGGCATAGGCATCGGCGGGGCGCATCGCCGGCGTCAGGTCGCTCAGGTACATGTCGGTCGTCAGGCGCGCGATGTCGTACCTGGCGTAAAGCTGGTGCACGTGCTGGCAGAGGTCGGCCAGGCCCATCTTCTCGTAGCGAGGATGTTTGTGACAGAACTCGGGCAGGATGCGCCACATCGGCTGGTTCTTGGCGTAGTCGTCCTTGAATTGCTGCAGCGCGGTCAGCATGCTGTTCCAGCGGCCCTTGGTGATGCCGATCGTGAACATGATGAAGAAGCTGTAGAGGCCGGTTTTCTCCACCACCACGCCGTGCTCGGCGAGGAACTTGGTGACGATGCTGGCCGGAATGCCGGTCTTGTCGAACTTGCCGTCCAGGTTCAGGCCGGGCGTCACGATGGTCGACTTGATCGGATCCAGCATGTTGAAACCGTCGGCGATCTCGCCGAAACCGTGCCACTTGCTGCCTTTCTTGCGTCCGCGGGCGTCGCTGCGCAATATCCAGTCGCCGGAGCGGCCGATACCCTCATCGACCAGCTTTTCAGGGCCCCAGACCTTGAACCACCAGTCGTCGCCGTACTCCTCGTCCACCTTGCGCATGGCCCGGCGGAAATCCAGCGCCTCGGCAATGCTCTCCTCGACCAGCGCGGTGCCGCCGGGCGGCTCCATCATGGCGGCCGCCACATCGCAGCTGGCAATGATGCTGTACTGCGGGCTGGTGCTGGTGTGCATCAGATACGCCTCGTTGAAGAGGTGGCGGTCCAGCTTGGTGGTCTGCGAGTCCTGCACCAGCACCTGGCTGGCCTGGCTGATGCCGGCCAGCAGCTTGTGGATCGACTGCGTGGAATACACCACCGCGCTTTTCGGCCGCGCGCGCTTCTTGCCCATGGCGTGGTAAGTGCCGTAGAACGGGTGGAAGGCGGCGTGCGGCAGCCAGGCCTCATCGAAGTGCAGGTTGTCCACGTAGCCGTCGAGCAGGCCTTTGATCGTCTCGGTGTTGTAGAGCACCCCGTCGTAGGTGGACTGCGTCACCGTCATCACGCGAGGCTTGACCTTGTCTGCATCGACGCCCTTGAGCAGCGGATTGGCCTTGATCTTGGCCTTGATCGCTTCGGGGGTGAATTCGCTCTGGGGAATCGGACCGATGATGCCGTAATGGTTGCGCGTGGGCTTCATGAACACCGGGATCGCCCCGGTCATGATGATCGCGTGCAGGATCGACTTGTGGCAGTTGCGGTCCACCACCACCACGTCGCCAGGCGCCACCGTGTGGTGCCAGACCATCTTGTTCGAGGTGCTGGTGCCGTTGGTCACGAAGAAGCAGTGGTCGGCATTGAAGATGCGCGCGGCGTTGCGTTCGCTCTCGCCGATGGCGCCGTCGTGGTCGAGCAGCTGGCCGAGTTCCTCCACCGCGTTGCAGACGTCGGCGCGAAGCATGTTTTCGCCGTAGAACTGGTGGTACATCTGCCCCACCGGGCTCTTGAGGAAGGCCACGCCACCGGAGTGTCCCGGGCAATGCCAGGAATAGGAGCCATCCTCCGCATAGTCGAGCAGCGCCTTGAAGAACGGCGGTTGCAGGCCTTCCAGGTAGCTGCGCGCCTCGCGGATGATGTGTCGCGCGACGAACTCGGGCGTGTCCTCGAACATGTGGATGAAGCCGTGCAGCTCGCGCAGGATGTCGTTCGGCAGGTGGCGTGAGGTCTTGGTCTCGCCATAGATATAGATCGGCACATCGGCGTTCTTGCGGCGCACCTCCTCGATGAAGGCGCGCAGGCTCAACACCGCAGGGTCCAGATCCGGCCCGGGCGTGAACTCCTCGTCGTCAATCGACAGGATGAAGGCGCTGGCGCGGCTTTGCTGCTGGGCAAACTGGGAGAGGTCGCCATAACTGGTGACGCCCAGCACCTCGAAACCCTCGCTTTCGAAAGCCCGCGCCAGCGCACGGATGCTCAGACCCGAGGTATTTTCGGAGCGGTAGTCCTCGTCGATGATGACGATGGGAAAGCGGAATTTCATGGTGGGCTCCGGCCGATGCGGCGAACAGACTGGCGAAATAGCGAAAACAGGCGCGAAGTGTAAGGAAATATGGGCTCGACCCTCTTGTTCCAGAGCGTAAACCGCCCAAAATGTGGTGATGACAAGACAAAGGGGATCACGATGGCCGAATCAACGATCTGGTGGCTGATGGCCGGCTCGGCCGTGGCGGTGGAACTGGTCACGGGAACGTTCTACCTGCTCATGCTGGCCATCGGGCTGGTATCCGCAGCGCTGGCGGCCCACTTGGGCGCGTCGATCACGTTCCAGTTTCTGAGCGCTGCCGTTGTGGGAGGCGCGGCCATCGTGGGCTGGCACCTGCTGCGGGGCCGCCGCCCTCAAGGCCCGGGAAGCGCGGCCAACCCCGACCTGCATCTGGATGTCGGTGAAACCGTCCAGGTGGATCACTGGCAAGCCGACGGCACCGCCAGCGTGCACTACCGCGGCGCCAACTGGACCGTTTTTCACCGCCCCGGCGTGATGCCCGCCCCTGGCGTGCACCGCGTGGCCGAAGTGGTGGGCAGCCGCCTGATGGTGGACAGGGTCTGATCGGCCCGCGTCCGCCGCACCGCCTTTTGTAAACCGACCGGAGAACCCTCGTGGAAATCGCTGTCCTTCTTTTCATCATTGCCGTCATCTTCATCTCGCGCTCAATCAAGGTCGTGCCGCAGCAGAACGCCTGGGTTGTGGAGCGACTGGGCAAGTTTCACGCCACGCTGACGCCAGGGCTGAACTTCCTCGTGCCTTTCGTGGACAAGGTCGCCTACAAGCACAGCCTGAAAGAGATCCCGCTCGATGTACCCAGCCAGATCTGCATCACGCGCGACAACACCCAGCTGCAGGTGGACGGCATCCTGTATTTCCAGGTGACCGACCCGATGCGCGCCAGCTACGGTTCGTCCAACTACATCGTGGCCGTCACCCAGCTGGCGCAGACTTCGCTGCGCTCCGTCATCGGAAAGCTGGAACTGGACAAGACCTTCGAGGAGCGCGACATCATCAATGCCCAGGTGGTGCAGGCCATCGACGAGGCGGCCCTGAACTGGGGTGTCAAGGTGCTGCGCTACGAGATCAAAGACTTGACGCCGCCGAAAGAAATCCTGCACGCGATGCAGGCACAGATCACCGCCGAGCGGGAGAAGCGCGCGCTGATTGCCGCCTCCGAAGGACGCCGCCAGGAACAGATCAACATCGCCACCGGCGAGCGCGAGGCTTTCATTGCGCGCTCCGAGGGTGAAAAGCAGGCCGTCATCAACAAGGCGGCGGGCGAGGCGGCCTCCATCACTGCGGTGGCGGTGGCCACGGCCGAGGCCATCGAGCGAGTGGCCGCGGCCATCCGCCAGCCGGGCGGCGAGCAGGCGGTGCAGCTGAAGGTGGCCGAAAAGGCCGTCGAAGCCTACAGCCGCGTCGCCACCGACGCCACGACCACGTTGATCGTGCCCGGCAACATGACCGAGGTTTCGGCGCTGATCGCTTCAGCCATGAAAATGATGCAGACCACGAAAGCCACCTGAATCAACGGCCGGCGGGTCAGCCTTTGAGCCTGTCTGACAGGCGCCGCGCTGCTATAATTCGAGGTTCTGGAGCGGTGGATGAGTGGTTTAAGTCGCACGCCTGGAAAGCGTGTGTGGGTTAATAGCCCACCGCGGGTTCGAATCCCGCCTGCTCCGCCAGAAACTATCCGTATTCATGCGATTTCGGGTTTTCCAGAACCTGACCACGGCTCGATTCAAAGCGAGCCATCAAAGCAGAATACGAACGGCAGATCGAACAAGGCCCGGACTGGTTCCGGGCCTTTGTTTTTCTGGTTCCGCCCTCGCCACCGGCCCGCTGGCTGGTACCCAGACACACCTCCGGGAGAATCCCTTGAACCCACCGCTGCGCGACGCCAAGCCGTCTGTTGCCCTGTACTGGGACTTTGAAAACCTGCACGCCAGCCTTTCGGAGGCACGCCTGGGCGAAGGATCCTATGGCAAGCCCGACGGGCGCTTTCGGACCCAGGAACCGCTGATCGAGGTGCAGGCCATCGTGGAACTGGCCGCGTCCTTTGGGCCCATTGCCATCAACCGCGCCTACTGCAATTGGCAGTTCTTCGGCCGCTACCGGGACGTGCTGCTGCAGAACGCGATGGAGCTGATCCAGCTTTTTCCGCCGGGGGCCTCGACCAAGAACGGCGCGGACATCCGCCTGTGCCTGGACGCCGCGGACGACATCGCCCGTCACACGCACATCGGCACGGTGGTGATCGTCTCGGGCGACAGCGACTTCATGCCCCTGGCGCAGAAGATCCGGGCTGGCGGGCGCACGTTGGTGGGCATCGGCACGCGCGCATCCACCAACCGGCACTGGGCGCGCAGCTGCAATACGTTCCGATATTACGAAGACTTGATGGAAGCGGCCGGTGTCGCCGCACCGCCCGCAGCGGACTGAGGGCCCTCATCGCCAAAAAGAAAAAGGGCCTCGCACTGCGAGGCCCTTGTCTTTTCGGGCAACCGCGGCCCGGTGCTTCAAGGCCTATTTCATGGCCTCGGCGGACCGGCGCGCCTTCACGTACGCGTCCGTCGGCTGGTAAGCCTTGCCATCGGCATAACGCCACTGCACCATCGTGCCCTTGCCACCGCGCAGGTCCAGCTTGCCGACATAGGCGCCCATGGTGGCCTGCTGGTCGATGGCGCGGAACTCGGCAGGGCCGAACGGCGTGCTGAACTTCAGGCCGCGAAGGGCCACGACCAGCTTCTCGTTGTCGGTGCTCTTGGCCTTGCGGATGGCCTCGAAAATCGCCTGCATCGTGGCATAGCCCACCACCGAGCCCACCTTGGGGTTCTCGTTGTACTTCTTGTAGTAGTTCGTCGCGAACGAGGCATGCTCGCGCGTGTCGATCTGGTCCCATGGGTAGCCGGTCACGATCCAGCCCTTGGGCGTCTCGTCCTTCAGTACATCCAGGTATTCGGGCTCGCCCGAGAGCATGGACACCACCGGCACCTTGGGGAAGATGCCGCGCTGATTGCCCTCGCGCACCAGGCGGGCCAGGTCGGCGGCGAAGGTGACGTTGAAGATCGCGTCCGGCTTGCTGTTCATGATCGCGCTCAGCGTGGCGCCCGCCTCCAGCTTGCCCAGCGCTGGCCATTGTTCGCCGACAAACTCCACGTCAGGGCGCTTGGCTTTCAGCAGTTCCTTGAAGCTGGCCACGGCGCTCTGGCCGTATTCATAGTTGGGCGCGATCGTGGCCCAGCGCTTGGCCGGCAGCTTGGCCGCTTCTTCGACCAGCATTGCCGCCTGCATGTAGGTGCTGGGGCGCAGGCGGAAGGTGTAGCGGTTGCCCTTGTCCCAGACGATGGCGTCGGTCAACGGCTCGCTGGCAACGAAAAGGCGTTTGTTCTTCACGGCATGATCCGCCAGCGCCAGGCCCACATTGCTCAGGAAGCCGCCGGCCAGCACGTCCACCTGTTCCTTGGACGTCAGCTCCACCGCATGGCGCAAGGCCTCTTCGGGCTTGCCGGCGTCGTCGCGGCTGATCACCTCGACCTTGCGTCCCAACAGGCCGCCGGCCGCGTTGACCTCCTCCACCGCCAGTTGCCACCCTTGCTTGTAGGGCTGGGTGAACTGGGGCATCGTCGAGTAGCTGTTGATCTCTCCGATCCGGATCGGCGCGCCCTGGGCGAACACCGCAGACGCAGCCAGCGCGAGCCCCACCACCACGATTTGCTTCATGTGACCTCCAAAAGCTGCGTAATGTAGCAGCACCAGCGGAGAAGGTGTCTCCAATGCGACAACGCGCCCGCTTGCCGTGGGTTGACCGTCTGGTCCGGTTTCGCTTCTTATGCTCCAAAAGAATATATCAACAACTAATAAATCGTTTGATCGTGCATATAGAACCACTACATTCGCGGCCATGCATGATTTTGCTTTCATCTTTGCCGGCTTCTTTGTGGGCATCGTCGTCGGCCTGACCGGCGTCGGCGGCGGCTCGCTGATGACGCCGATCCTGATCTTTTTCTTTGGCGTGAAACCCTACCTGGCGGTCGGCACCGATCTGCTGTTTGCCGCGTTCACCAAGATGGGCGGGACTGTGAGCCTGGCCCGCCAGCGCCTGGTGCCCTGGCGCGTGGTGGCCCACCTGTGCGCAGGCAGCATCCCGGCGGCCTTGCTGACACTGTATGTGCTGCACACCGTCGGCCCGGCCGACCCGGCCGTGCAGCGGGTCATGACCAGCACGCTGGGTGTGGCTCTCCTGTTGACCGCCGCAGCCACTCTGTTCAAGGCGGTTCGCGGCAAGCAGGCACCGCGCTCGCTGCCGGACAGCCAACTGGCCCAGGCCCTGCGGCCGCGCCACTGGGCCCTGCCGCTGCTGTTCGGGGCGGTGATCGGCACCCTGGTCACCCTGACCTCGGTGGGTGCGGGCGCCATCGGCGTGACCGTGCTGCTGATCCTGTATCCCTTGCTGCCGCTGCCGCGCATCGTCGGGGCCGACATCGCCTATGCGGTGCCGCTGACCCTGGTGGCGGGCCTGGGCCACGCCTCGCTGGGCTCGGTCGACTGGCCGCTGCTGGCCAAGCTGCTGGCCGGTTCACTACCCGGCATCTGGGTCGGCTCGCACCTGATGTCCAGGACACCCGAGCGGCTGATCCGCTCCGTGCTGTCGCTGCTGCTGGCCTACGCCGGTACCAAGCTGGTCCTGCTCTGAGTTTCTCTCCTTACTGAACTGTCATGTACCAATACACCGACTTCGACACCCAATTCGTCAAGCTCCGCGCCGCTCAGCACCGCGACCAGCTGGAACGCTGGCAGGCCGGCCAGCTCAGCGACGATGAGTTTCGCCCGCTGCGCCTGCAAAACGGCTGGTATGTGCAGCGCTACGCGCCGATGCTGCGCGTCGCCGTGCCCTACGGCGAGCTGTCCAGCGCGCAGGTGCGCGTGCTGGCGAAGATCGCCCGCGACTACGACCGGCCCGACGCTGCGCTGCTGGCCGAGGCGCAAGCCACGCAGGATCGCATCAGCGACTTCCCGGCACCGCGCCTGAAGTCTGGCTACGGCCACTTCTCGACGCGCCAGAACGTGCAGTTCAACTGGATCCCGCTGGACCATTCCGCCGACGTGATGGACCTGCTGGCCAGCGTGAACCTGCACGGCATCCAGACCAGCGGCAACTGCATCCGCAACATCACCAGTGACGAGCGCGCCGGCATCGCGGTGGACGAGATCGCCGACCCGCGCCCCTTTGCTGAAATCATTCGCCAGTGGAGCACGCTGCACCCCGAGTTTGCTTTCCTGCCGCGCAAGTTCAAGATCGCCATCAGCGGTGCCCGCGAGGACCGCGCCGCCACTGCCTGGCACGACGTGGGCCTGCAGCTGATCCGCAGTGAGGGCGAAGCCATCCATGGCGCGCCGGCCGGCGAGCTGGGCTTCAAGGTGCTGGTCGGCGGCGGCATGGGCCGCACGCCGGTGATTGCCACCACGATCCGCGAGTTTCTGCCCTGGAACCAGATCATGAATTACCTCGAAGCGGTGGTGCGCGTCTACAACCGCTGGGGCCGGCGCGACAACATGTACAAGGCGCGCATCAAGATCCTGGTCAAGGCCGAGGGCCAGCGCTACATCGACGAGGTCGAGGCCGAGTACCGGCAGATCATTGACCACGACGGTGCGCCGCACACCATTCCCCAGGCCGAGCTGGACCGCGTGCGCGCCTCCTTCGTGCCGCCGGCGCTCCACCGTGGCGGGAAGACGGCCGACGCAAAGGTCTCCCAGATCCTGCGCGCCGCCGCCGAAAACGACGTCG
The DNA here is from genome assembly GCF_022705245.1 of Candidatus Skiveiella danica. Taxonomy (NCBI): domain Bacteria; kingdom Pseudomonadati; phylum Pseudomonadota; class Betaproteobacteria; order Burkholderiales; family Comamonadaceae; genus Candidatus Skiveiella; species Candidatus Skiveiella danica. Next base: position 15,661 of record NZ_JAKJEW010000036.1, read on the forward strand.
AGTTCAGCCGCTGGCTGAAGCAGAACGTCGCACCGCACCAGAATCCCGACCTGCGCGCCGTCACGCTGTCGTTCAAGCGCCTGGGCCAGGCTCCGGGAGATGCGACGGCCGAACAACTCGACATTGCCGCCGATCTGGCCGAGACCTTCAGTGCCGGCGAGCTGCGCGTGACCCACGACCAGAACCTGTTGCTGCCCTGGGTGCGCTGCGACCAGTTGCCCGAACTCTGGCGCGCCGCGCACCAGGCCGGTTTCGCCCGCTCCAACGTCCGCCTGCTGACCGACATGATTGCCTGCCCGGGCGGTGACTTCTGTGCACTGGCCAACGCCCGTTCGATTCCACTGGCGGAAGTGCTAATGGAGCGCTACCAGGACCTCGACGAGCTGCACGACCTGGGCGAGATCGACCTGCATATCAGTGGCTGCATCAATTCCTGCGGCCACCACCACAGCGGCCACATCGGCATCCTGGGTGTGGACAAGGATGGCAAGGAGTGGTACCAGGTCACGCTCGGCGGATCGGACGGCTCCACGCTGTCGGGCGCGCCGGTGCCCGGCAAGGTGGTCGGGCCGTCGTTTTCGGCGGAAGAAGTGCCGGACGTGATCGAAGCCGTGCTCGACACCTACCGCAACCTGCGCCAGGGCCGCGAGACCTTCATCGCCACGCTGCGCCGCGTCGGGCCCGACCCGTTCAAGGCAGCCGCCAACGCCGCCCGCCAGATCGAGGAAGCCCTGGTCTGACCCATCCACGCTTTGGAACAGTATGAAACTCATAGCTAACAACGACCATTCGACGCTGGGAAATGGCCAAAAAACCATTGAAATCCCGAATGATGCCGATCCGCGGCTCGTCGATCTCGCCGGGGTGCAGCGCATCGACCTGCATTTCCCCAAGTTCACCGACGGGCGCGCCTACAGCCAGGCTTTCCTGCTGCGCCGGCGACTCGGCTTTCAGGGTGAGATCCGCGCCACCGGCGACGTGCTGATCGACCAGCTGGTGCAGATGCAGCGCTCGGGCTTCGATTCAGCCGTGCTGCGCGCCGGCGTGGACGCCAGCGCCGCGCAACGCCAGTTCGAGCGCTTCAGCGCCTTCTATCAGGGCGATGCCGTGAATCCGCAACCTCTTTTTGCCAGGGGCGCCTGATGAGTGCCACCTCCAGCCTCCTTCCCGGTACCGGGCGCCCGGCACCCACGGCGATCGACATCAATGCACGCGCCTCGGAAGGATTCGACGCGAAGCTGGCCGAAACAGTCGCCCTGCTTCGCGAGGCCGCGCAACTTGGCCCCGCCACCCAGGCCAGCAGCCTGGGCGCCGAGGACATGGTGATTACCCACCTGATCAACGCCCATGCACTGCCGATCTCCATCTTCGTGCTGGAAACCGGCGCGCTGCATGCCGAGACGCTGGCCCTGCTGGAGCAGCTCCAGGCGCAGCAGGCTGCCCACCCGCACGCCCCGTTGACGGTTTACCGCCCCGTGCAGGCGTCGGTGGTCCAGTTCGTCGCGCGCGAAGGCAAGGACGCGATGTACCAGAGCATCGAACTGCGCAAGGCCTGCTGCGGCATTCGCAAGATGGAACCGCTGGGCCGCGCCCTGGCCGGCCAGAAAGCCTGGCTGACCGGGCTGCGCCGCGAACAGTCGGGCGCGCGAGCCGAGGTGCCGTTGATCGACAGGTCCGAGCAGGCCGTGAAGGGTCTGATCAAGTTCAACCCGCTGGCCAACTGGACCTGGGGCGACGTCTGGCACTACATCGCGCTGAACCAGGTCGCCTACAACCCGCTGCACGACCAGTTTTTCCCCAGCATCGGCTGCGCGCCCTGCACCCGCGCCATCAGCCTGGGTGAGGATTTCCGCGCCGGGCGCTGGTGGTGGGAAGACGAAGCCGCCAAGGAGTGCGGATTGCACGTGAAAACCAAAGAGGGAGCCCCCGCATGAACGCCCGTACCGAAACCCAACTGCTTGAAGCGGCCGCGGCCCTCGCGGCCCAACCGACGCACACCCACCACCTGAGCAACGCCCACCTGGACGCGCTCGAAGAGGAGACCATCTTCATCCTGCGCGAGGTGGCCGCGAGCTTCGAGCGCCCGGCGCTGCTGTTCTCCGGCGGCAAGGACTCGCTGGTGATGCTCAAGTGCGCCGAAAAGGCTTTCGGCGCGGGTCGCATCCCCTACCCGCTGCTGATGATCGACACCGGTCACAACTTCGTGGAAGTCACCGATTTCCGCGACTCCCGCGCGAAGGAGCTGAACGCCGAATTGATCGTGCGCAGCGTGGAGGACTCGATGGCGCGCGGCACCGTGCGCCTGGCCCACCCGGGCGAAAGCCGCAACGTGCACCAGTCGGTCACACTGCTCGAAGCCATCGAGGAGTTCCGCTTCGATGCACTCATCGGCGGCGCCCGCCGTGACGAGGAAAAGGCCCGCGCCAAGGAGCGCATCTTCAGCCACCGCGACAGCTTCGGCCAGTGGCAGCCCAAGGCCCAGCGCCCCGAGCTCTGGACCCTGTTCAACACCCGCCTGGCGCCCGGCGAGCACTTCCGCGTGTTTCCGATCAGCAACTGGACCGAGCTGGACGTCTGGCAGTACATCGAGCGCGAGCAGATCGGCCTGCCGTCGATCTACTACACCCACCGGCGCGAGGTGGTGGACCGCCGCGGCCTGCTGGTGCCGGTGACGGACCTCACCCCGCCGAAGGACGGCGAAACCGCGCAGATCCGCGATGTGCGTTTTCGCACCGTGGGCGACATCACCTGCACCTGCCCGGTGGAAAGCCGGGCGGCCACGCCGGGTGACATCGTGATCGAAACGCTGGCGGCCGACGTCAGCGAACGCGGCGCCACCCGCATGGACGACAAGACCAGCGACGCCTCGATGGAAAAGCGCAAGAAAGACGGCTATTTCTGAGCCGCCCCCTGGCCCTTCCCGCCCACGCACCGAAACACATCTCGCCATGAGCACTACTACCTTGATAGCAACCAATGACCATTCCACGCTGGGAAGTGGTCAAAAAGATACCAAAACCGCCCTCAGGTTCATCACCTGCGGCTCGGTGGACGACGGCAAGAGCACGCTGATCGGCCGCCTGCTGGTGGACAGCAAAGCCGTGCTGCAGGACCACCTCGCCGGCGTGCAGCGCCAGGGCGAGACCGACCTGGCCCTGCTGACCGACGGCCTGAGCGCCGAGCGCGAGCAAGGCATCACCATCGACGTGGCCTACCGCTACTTCAACACCGAAGACCGCAAATTCATCATCGGCGACGCGCCCGGCCACGAGCAGTACACCCGCAACATGGTGACCGCCGCCTCCAGCGCTGACGCCGCCGTGGTGCTGGTCGACGCCACCAAGCTCGACTGGCCCAACCCCGCGCTGGAACTGCTGGTGCAGACCCGTCGTCATTCGCTGCTGTGCAAGCTGCTGCGCGTGCCTTCGATCGTCTTCGCAGTGAACAAGCTCGATGCCGTGGCCGACGCCGCCCTGGCCTTTGCCCACGTCCGCCGCGCGCTGGAAACCTTCGCCACCGCGGCGGGCATCCCGGTGACGGCCATCGTGCCCGTCTCGGCGCTCAAGGGCTGGAACGTGGTGGACGCCGCTACGCAGCCCGGCTGGTGCGGCTACACCGGCCCGACCCTGCTGGCCCTGCTGGAAACCTTGCCGGCCACGCCGGCCGAATCCGAACTTCCACTGGCTTTTCCGGTGCAATGGGTCGAGAAGCCTGGAGCCCCCACGCTCCCCGCTGCGCGTGGTTCGCTGCCCCCCGCGGGGGCTGATGCTCCTTGGGGCGGCCCGGCGGGGCATCGCTCGTCCTCCGCAGACACCTCCATGGGCCGGCGCGTGTTCTGGGGCCGCGTGGCCACCGGCACGGTGCAACCGGGCACGCCGGTGCAGGTGTTCCCGAGCGGACAGACCGCAACGGTGGCCCAGGTGCTGGACCACGCGCGCCGCCCCAGAGACATCGCGGCTGGCCACAGCGCCGGCATCGTGCTGGACCGCGAGGTGGACGTCTCGCGCGGCGACTGGATCAATGCGGCCCCCACGCTGGTCGCTTCGCGTACGGCGCCGCCCCCCGAGGGGGCCCCGCCTGGCTTGGGGCGGCCCGGCACTGCGGCGGCCAGCGCGACGGCCCCTTTGTCCGGTCCGGATGACGATTTCGACACCCCCGCTCCGATGCCCGCCTGGCCGGCCAGCCGCGAACTCAGCACCACCATCGCCTGGATGGATGACGAGCCGCTGGTCGCCGGACGCGTATATTGGGCACTGCACGGGCACCGCTGGGTGAAGGCCAAGATCAAGCGCATCGTGCACCGCCTGGACGTCAACACGCTTCAGGAGCATGACGCCACGCAGCTGGAGCCCAATGCGATCGGTCATGTGGAGCTGCTGCTGCAGGAGCCGCTGCCCGTCGCGCCGTTTGCCCGCTCCCGTGTGCTGGGATCGTTGATCCTGGTGGACACCGCCACGCACAAGACCTCGGGCGCCGCGCTTCTGAATTGACGAAAATCAAGCAACCCTTCGCCGGACACGGCTACGCTGCGGGGCCTGCTCGGCAATTGCCAATAAAATCAAGGGTTTTCACGGAAATTCGGCGGGGCCGGCTCCGTGGCTCCCCTATCCACCTGCACCCAACATGACCCATACCGTCACCGAAGCCTGCATCAAGTGCAAATACACCGACTGCGTCGACGTCTGCCCCGTGGACTGCTTCCGCGAAGGCCCCAACTTCCTGACCATCGACCCCGATGAATGCATCGACTGTGCGGTGTGCATCCCCGAGTGCCCGGTCAACGCCATCTACGCCGAGGAAGACGTGCCCAAGGATCAGCAGCACATGACCGCGCTGAACGCCGAGCTGGCCAAGCTGCCGACCTGGAAGAGCATCACCAAGCGCAAGGCGCCGCTGCCCGACGCGGACGAATGGAAAGACAAGACCGGCAAGCTGCCCCTGCTGGTTCGCTGAAGCGGCATGGAACCCGCCCTGCAGCAGGCCGCCGCCCACATCGCCAAACCCCACGACCCACCGATTGAGGCGGATGCCGTCATCATCGGCGCGGGGCCGGTCGGCCTGTTCCAGGTGTTCGAGCTTGGCCTGCTCGAAATCAAGGCCCATGTGATCGATGCGCTCGCCTATCCGGGCGGCCAGCCGGTCGAGCTGTATCCCGACAAACCGATCTACGACATTCCGGCCATCCCGGTGTGCACCGGTCAGGAGCTGACTGACGCCCTGCTCAAGCAGATTGAGCCGTTCGGCGCGACCTTCCATCTGGGGCAGGAAGTCACGGTGGTGAAGAAACAGGCCGACGGCCGCTTCTTCGTGGCCACCTCCAAAGGGACCAGCTTTCTCACGAAGACGATTTTCATCGCAGCCGGCGTGGGGGCGTTCCAGCCGCGCACGCTCAAGGTGGACGGTCTGGAGCGGTTCGAGGGTTTGCAGCTGTTTTACCGCGTCAAGCAACCGGCCGACTTCGCCGGCAAGAACCTGGTGATCGTCGGCGGCGGTGATTCCGCGATCGACTGGGCGCTGGATTTCGCTGCCGAGGGCCCCCACAAAGCCGAGAGCGTGATCCTGATTCACCGCCGCGACGGTTTCAAGGCGGCGCCGGTGAACGTGGCCCGGATGAGGGCGATGTGCGACGCCTACGAGATGCAGTTCATCGTCGGCCAGGTCACCGGGTATGAGGAAAAGGACGGGCGCCTCACCGGCGTCAAGGTCACTGGCGCCGACGCGGTGACCCGCGTGGTGCCCCTGGACGTGCTGCTGGTCTTCTTCGGACTGAGCCCCAAGCTCGGCCCGATCGCCCAGTGGAGCCTGGAGATCGAGCGCAAGCAGCTCGTGGTGGACACCGAGAAGTTCTCCACCAGCATCCCCGGCATCTTTGCGGTGGGCGACATCAACACCTATCCCGGCAAGAAGAAGCTGATCCTGTGCGGCTTTCATGAGTGCGCGCTGGCTGCGTTCGGTGCCGTGCCCTTCATCTTTCCCGACAAGAAGGTGTTCCTCCAGTACACCACCACCAGCCCGAAACTGCACAAGGTTTTGGGGGTGGAATCCCCCGTCTTCGACGACTAGAGCGGCGACTGCGGAGGCGGGTGGCGTCGTTGCGCCACCTGGCCTTGACTGCAGCACGGTCGCGGTGACGCGCCTGGCCCGCCACCTCCTCGCTACGCCGAACATCCGCGAACCACAAGCCCGCCGCTCGGCGGGCTTTTTCGTAGGCTTTACAATTCCGCTCGCACCCGCAAGGTGCATCCGCTAGGGGTGTTGTTGCCGCAAGGCAGCGACTGAGAAAGTCCCTTTGAACCTGATTGAGGTAATCCTCGCGCAGGGAAGCCCGCTCTCGGACAGCACCGGTTCCACTCCCGGTGCGCCACGTTCCAGGCCAGCCGACCTGCCATAACGTTGAAGGTAACGTCATGGCACATTTGAAGCCACATTTCAAGAAAAAACCGACCATTCCCAGCGTGGAATGGTCACTTCCTGCCCTCTTTTTTGTAGCGCTTCAGGCGTCTGCGCAAACGGCGGAAACCGCGCGCCCTGATGCCAGCCTGGCACCGGTCACCATCAGCGAGCGTGCCAGCGCGGTCGTGGCGGACGTGGGTGGCTTCCCCGATATCCCGCTGGCGCGCAGCCCCTTCGCGGCCACGGTCGTCGACTCCAAGACCATCGACGAAATCGGGGCCGTTCGACTGTCGGACCTGTTCCGGCTCGACTCGTCACTGTCCGACGCCTACAACGCCGTCGGCTACTGGGATTTCGTGACCATCCGCGGCTTCGTCGTCGACCAGACCTACAACTATCGGCGCGACGGACTGCCCGTCAGCGGCGAAACCTCGGTGCCCTTGGAAAACAAGGAGCGCGTGGAATTCCTCAAGGGCACCAGCGGCATCCTGGCCGGCACCAGTGCGCCTGGAGGCCTGGTGAACTACGTGGTGAAGCGCCCGACGGAAACCACCTTGCGCAGCCTGCGGCTGGAAACGTCCAGCGATGGCGGTCTGCTGGGTCATCTGGACATGGGCGGGCGATTCGGGGAAGACCGCCGTTTCGGCTACCGCCTGAACGCCGTGGCGGCCGACCTGCAAAGCTATGTGCCCGACGCCAATGGCAAACGCGGGCTGTTTGCGCTGGCGATGGACTGGCGCGCCACCCGCGACACCCTGATCGAGGGCGAGTTCGAGTACTCCCGGCTGCGCCAGCCCAGCGTGCCGGGCCTCAGCCTGCTCGGCAACGCCCTGCCGCCCGCCGACCCCTTTATCAACATCAACAGCCAACCCTGGTCGCAGGCCAACCAGCTGGACAACTTCACCGGCAGCATCGGCATCCAGCAGGCCATCAACAGCCAGTGGCGCTGGCAAGGGCAACTCGGCACCCAGCGCCTGACGAGCAACGACCGCCTGGCCTACCCCTTCGGCTGCTACGACAACAACTCGGGCGTCTATTACGCCGACCGCTTCTGCCCCAACGGCGACTTCGACCTGTACGACTACCGCAGCAACAACGAACGGCGCCAGACGCAATCTGCGTTGCTGAAAGTCATCGGCGACGTCAACACGGGATCGGTGCGCCATAACCTCAGCTTTGGCGTGCAGGGCACCCGCTACCGCGAAACCGGCGAACCCCAGGCCGACAACAATGCGGCCGTGGGCACCGGCAACATTTTCACGCTGCCCGCGCTGCCCGAGGCGCCGATCTACCAGGATCCCTACATCACGCGCAAGGAACGCGGGGTGGAGTTCTTCGCCTTTGATGCGATCCAGTGGACGCAGGCCTTCCAGACCTGGCTGGGCGTGCGGTATTCACGTCTGCACCGCGAGAGCGCGGCCACCGACGGGAGCCAGAGCACGGCCTATGACCGCTCCATCACCACCCCCTGGGTGGCGGCCACCTGGCAGCTTGACCCGCAGACGATGGCCTACGCCAGCTACGGCGAAGGCGTCGAATCGGTCGTGGCGCCGGGACGCAGCCGCTACAGCAATGCCGGCCAACCCCTGCCCGCCCTCAAGAGCCGCCAGACGGAAGTGGGGGTGAAAAGCACCAGCGACACCTTGCGCTGGAACGTCACCTGGTTCAACGTCGTGAGACCCCTATGGGGCGACGCCGGCGCCTGCGACCAGCCCGGCACCTGCATCCGGCAGGAAGACGGCTCCGTGCGCAACCAGGGCATTGAACTTGGCGCAGGCTACAGCGCCGGCCCCTGGCGTCTGGGCGCCAGCGCCACCTGGTTGCAGGCACAGCGGCAGGACGGCGTGATCAACCCGAGCCTGAATGGCATGCGCCCCACCAACGTGCCCGACCTGATCGTGCGCGCCAACGGCGTCTACCGCGTCGCCGGCGTGCCCGGTCTGAGCCTGCTGGGCACCGTCTCTTACGAAGGCAGCCGCAGCGTGTTGCCTGACGAGTCGATCACCCTGCCCGCCTGGACCCGCGTGGACCTCGGCCTGACCTACGAAACCCGCTTGATGGGCCAGCCCAACACCTGGAGCCTGACGGTGGACAACGTGGCCAACCGCCGTTACTTCAAGGAATCACCCTACCAGTATGGCCACGTCTACCTCTTCCCTGGCGCGCCCCGCACGGTCAAATTGGCCGTTCAGACCTCGTTCTGAGGAACTTTGAAAAAAATCTGTGCGAGACAAGGCCGCCCTTTGAAAACTCAAAAAAATGACGCTATAATTTGAGGCTTGTTCCTCGATAGCTCAGTCGGTAGAGCGCCGGACTGTTAATCCGTAGGTCCCTGGTTCGAGCCCAGGTCGAGGAGCCACTGATAAGCCTTACGGCGACTGGAAGCCCTGCTACTCAATCGGTAGCAGGGCTTTTTCAATTAGTGGGCTTGGCGCGACCTTGTAGGCAATCTGTAGGCAATTTGCAAGAATGCAGCCCCGGACAAACCTGGGCGAGGACCGGCAAATTGGGCTTCTGCAGTGACTGGTGATAGCGTCCCCAGACCGTTGGGCTCATCGGCGATAGTGCTTTTCGAGCATAGCCTGAAGGCGTATGCGCATCGCATCGCGCTCCTCGCCATGGTGTGCCTTCCGATGGTCGTCCGCGCACAGGGCCGCGACGTTGCGAACCACGTCCAAACCACCCTCGCCCAGCGGCAGAACATGGTGCGTCTCTAGGTAGGTCGCACCGCCAATCGTCTGAAAGCCCCGCTTTCCGCAGAACTCGCAACACCCTTCCGAACGACGTAGTGCGTCAGCCCGCACCTTGGCGTTGCGGACAGGAACTTCACCTGTCACGGTACGGCGCAGTAGCTCGGCCGCAGACTCCGCATCGAATTGGTCAACATACTTTGGAAATGAACCGCGGGCAATTCTCGCTGCGCCGCTGACCGGGTCATATCGCTCCACCGTCCATGGCTCGGGGTCGAGAACGCGCAGGTCCATGCGTGAAGACTCCGGTGAGTCGGGGTCAGTGAGGTCGCGGGGCTCGCCTTCGCCGACGATGACACGCACCGGCAAACGGTTTTCATGGGCATAGGCAATCGCCGCGTCCATCTTGAGTGCTCGACGGACGCCGGCCCTGCGTTGCTCGGGAGTCAATTGGAGTGAGTCGCGCAATTGCGCAGCCCAATCTTTCAAGTTCGTGTCGGTAAAGACCTTGCTCTCGGTCTCCTGGATATCGCGCCACCAGAGGTTGAGAAGCACCAGCTTGCCTGGCTCGGTGTAAGCCCACTCATAGCAATATGCCGGGTTTGATGCGGGCACTTTGACGGGGCCCTTCTTTGACACTGCCCAGGGACTGACATCGACCCCAGCCGCAGCGACGAGGTCGATAACCCTTGGGCTAGTCGTAGGTTTAAGTCCATCCTTAATGTTCATGGGCGACTCCTTTGACGGAAAAAATTACCGGTATCGAGTTGGCTAGCCCAGTTGATTCCTGCGGTACCGCGCAAGGAGAGGCTAGGAGTTGTGTGTTGATGGCGTGTTCTTGGTAGAAATGGCGACGTTCTCCCGGCCGGTTCGTGCCGACTCATCCGCGTACTGGCATCGGCTTACTCCGATACCAAACCAGCGTACCGTTTTCACCAGCCGACTTGTCCTTTCGTATCTCGAACATCTGCGACTGCTGAAGCACCTGACGCCAATTGCGGCATCCGTACTTCTTCGGCGTCTGCTCGGGTTCCTTTGCACGAATGGATGCAATAGCTGCATTGAGCAAGGTCCAGCCCTCAACTGCGCTACCTTCCTCCGCCCCTTTAAGCAACTGGACAATGCGGCTGCTCGACCAGTCCACACCTTTTCCATCAGGCACAACGCCGTTCACGAGAAAGTTAAGGTACTCGGGGCTTTGCAAGAATTCGGCGGTAGCTTTGCGGGCACGGTTCATCCCCTCGACCCAAGCACTCAGCGTCAGGAAATGGCCATCGATGCTCTCGTAGCAGCCTTGGAGGTAGTTGTCTGCCACCAAGCACCCATCGATGGTGGCTACGTCAAATCGCTCGATGAAGTGATGCACCAACTCGTTTCGCATCTTTACCAGGTCGGCCAAGTCATGCATAAGCTGTTGATGCTGTTCTGGCGGGAGTTCAATCGCACTGGAGATACGGAACCAGGCTTGCTGGTCGTCACCGAACCCGTCCTCAATTTCGGCTGACGCGCTACCCGGCTCAGGATGAACCGGCTTGAGGAAGCCGCCTGTCAGTTCCCCAACCAATTGCCCCAGCGTTTTGTTTGCAGCCAGTGCTACGCTTTTGGCCCGGACTTCATGCATCTTCCCGGCTGGGGCCGAAAGCTCCCGGAGACCTACCAAAGCCTTGGCAAGGATTTCATATTGCTGCAGGCGGAACATGCAACGCCCGAGTTTGCGTTGAACCTCACGCTGCGAGGTAACAAAATCCGGCTCGGCCGGCATCGCACTACGGGATGCGTCGATAGGCTCCGTCAAGCTCAATGACTCCACTTGGCACTGCTGTGAACCTCCAGCGGGTACCCTGCCTCCAGCACTTTGACCGCACTTGGCGGCGTCATCAACTCATATTTCCCTGCCGCTGCCGTCAATGCCATTGGCGTCCCGTACCCGGAAAAGGACCACGGGAAAAGTTGCCCTTCAAAAACAAGATGGAAAGTGCCGTCCACGGGGTGTCTGACCATGGCGCCACTTGGAAGACTTGCCAGGCTGACCAGCGGCTTCTCAATGTTCCTTCGTTCAGCATCCAGAGCTTTGTCGATGTTCGCGGCCAATGCCACATCAGACAGACCGGCCTTCAGCCAGGCGATGGTGAACAATTTGTATGCATCAGGCCGGCACTGCGCGCATGGTCGATGGCCGGCTGCGAGTGCCGTGGGTTCATCCAGAAAAAAGAGTTCGGTGTAGCAGCCAGGCTGCATCAATGGTTTGGCCCCGTATATGGGCTTCAAGGTACACGCAATCCACCGTTTTAACGAGGTTCGTTCCTTCACGACGACACCGGTGTCGTCATGCAGGCAACCTCGATTCCCAAACAAAGTTCCCGCTTTCGATGGGTCTGCAATCAACCGACCACTTGGGTCTACCCGGTTTCTTCTAGTCATTTGTATGTCCTCCCCCTATTGCATAAAGAGTTCTGTGTTACCGAGGTAAAAGGCGCTCACCGTCCTAGCTAGGCAAGGTGTCACCGTCAGCAATACCCACCGCGCATCCAGTGACGGTAAAGGCAAGGCAAAAGAGGCTCCTGTAGACCTGCAAGAAAACGAGCGCATCAAATAATCCCTCGTACTCACGAACCATCGCCAAGCTGCGTCAAATAAACGCTCGCTCAATAAGTAAAGCTTTGCACCCGCACTCTTGAATGGTTGAAAAGATCAGCATAAAGACGGGCTTCTTGGCGCTCAGGTTCCCGTCAGTTACGCCCCAATGAAATCAACAATGGATTGCACTTCGTCGACGGTGGTGATGAACCACTCATCGCCTGGCGCATCCTCTTTCCAGCGACCCCGTGCTTTGAGCACAGCATGAATTGCATCCTCGACTTGGGAAACCCGCTTGACCTGCCAACGGTCCAGTATCTCTGGTTTCTCAAAGAATCCCGCCCCCTTGCATTGCCCAAGCACTCGGGTCTCCACATCCGCGGCTGAAGTCAGTCCAACCTTGATTGGAAACGGCTCATTTTTTCTCTTAATTGCTGGGAAAGTGAACGCATAGATCCACCCATTGAATTCCACTTCGCCCTGCTCTTCAATGGCTTCATCCACATCCTCAGCCGCCTCTTCCGTCAACTCGGTGCTTGACTTCAGGCGATACATCCCGGACTGGCCAAGCCAAACGAAAGGCGACTCAGGGCCTCGCTTGGCCCGAAGAGAAACAAAGAACCGAATAGTTGCACCGACCTGATGCATTTTCCCTTCCGCGTCCCGCGCCGGGTAACTAAGACCCATTTGGGCTTCAGTCAAATATCGGCTCAAGACCCTGTAAATGACCGGATTCAACTTGAAGGGTTCGCCCGACAGTGCTTCGGGTTCTTGCGCGAGTTCCGGCAACAGGTGATAGCGGGCAAGTCTGTAGCAGAAGGATGCGTTTGGCTCAAATTCAATGGGCAAAGGTTTCATTGGCGCGCATCCAATAAATGAATTGACTGTAACTATATGCCGCTTGAAGCCAATGGCTGTTGCGCCCGTATGATTTGCTTCCATGGAAGACAAGAACACGGTAAATGGGTTCATCGAACGCTGGCGGGGAGTGACCGGCTCGGAGCGGGCCAACTACCAACTCTTCATCAGCGGCCTTTGCGACCTTCTCGACCTTCCACGGCCTGAACCGGCGCACGAAGATACCCGTGACAACGCCTACGTCTTTGAGCGGAGGGTTGCCTTTGCGCATGGCGACGGCAGCACCAGCAACGGCTTCATCGACTGCTACCGCCGCAGCGCATTCGTGCTGGAGGCCAAGAAGGTCAAGGCCGGCGTCCACACCAAAGGCTTCGACGACGCCTTGATGCGCGCCCGTGCCCAGGCCGAGGGCTACGCCCGCGCGCTGCCGGCCGCCGAGGGGCGCCCACCGTTCCTCGTCGTGGTGGACGTGGGGCACGTCATAGAGCTTTATTCCGAGTTCACCCGCAGCGGAGCCACCTACACCCCTTTCCCGGATGTTCGCAGCCATCGCATCAAGCTCGACGACTTGCACCACGAGACGGTCCGCGAGCGGCTCAAAACACTCTGGCTCGACCCCATGGCGCTCGACCCGGCGCGCGCCAGTGCCAAAGTCACCCGGGTGGTCGCTGTTCAACTGGCTGCGGTTGCGCGCAGCCTGGAAGCCGCTGGGCACCCGCCAGAACAAGTCGCCGGGTTCTTGACGCGCTGCCTGTTCAGCATGTTCGCCGAAGATATTGAACTTCTCCCGCGAACTGCTAATGGCGACGGCGCCTTTGTGGACCTTCTCAAGCGGTACGGCAACGAGCCGGCCACCCTGCAAAACATGCTTCGAGCCCTGTGGACCGACATGGACCGTGGCGGTTTTAGCGCAGCACTCTCCAAGGACGTGCTCCGCTTCAACGGCAAGTTGTTCAAGTCGCCGTCGTCAGACGGATACGTACTGCCCTTGAACCGCGACCAGATTGACGGCCTGCTGGCAGCCGCCCGTGCCAACTGGCGGGAGGTAGAGCCCGCCATCTTCGGCACCTTACTTGAGCGTGCCTTGGACCCCGCCGAGCGGCATTCACTGGGCGCCCACTACACACCACGCGCCTACGTGGAGCGGCTGGTTCTGCCTACCGTGGTCGAACCACTGCGCGCCGATTGGGCGGACGTGCAGGCCGCCGCGCTGATCCTGGCGCATGAAGCAACTGAGTTGGAGGCGAACCCGCCCGTTTCCAAAGGTGGAACCAACTTTGATACTTTCGACCGAAGGGTACACCGCGCCGACATAGCTGCGCTGGAGCGGCATGACTATGCTGTTCGAGCAAAGTGGAAGGAAGCACGCCAGCAGGTCAAGAACTTTCACCACAGGCTCTGTACAACCCGCGTCCTTGACCCGGCCTGCGGCAGCGGTAATTTCTTGTACGTAACGCTGGAGCATTTGAAGCGTCTAGAGGGCGAAGTACTCAAGCAACTTGACGCTCTCGGGGACAGGCAGGATGTTATAGGCGCAGGAGGCGAAACCGTCACCTTGCAGCAACTACTCGGTATTGAAGTCAACGAGCGCGCAGCGGCTCTGGCTGAACTGGTGCTGTGGATTGGTTTCCTGCAATGGCATATCCGAACCTTTGGCAATGCCAGCGTGGCCGAGCCAGTCGTCCACGACTACGGCAACATCGAACATCGGGATGCGGTGCTGGCCTATGACAGCCAAGAGCCCATGCTGGATTCAGCCGGCAACGTCGTGACGCGCTGGGATGGCGTGACCACCAAACTCCATCCAGCCACCGGAGAGCCCGTACCGGATGAGTCAGCCGTTGTTGTGCAATGGAACTACGTCAACCCACGCCAGGCACTGTGGCCGAGCGTTGATTTCATCGTGGGAAATCCGCCCTTCATTGGCAACAAGCGCATGCGCGACGCACTCGGCAGTGGCTACGCCGACGCGCTACGGAAGGCATGGCCCGAGGTGCCCGAGAGCGCCGATTTCGTCATGTACTGGTGGCAAAGGGCCGCTGACACGGTTCGCAGCGGGGCCGCACGCCGGTTCGGGCTCATCACCACCAACAGCCTAACGATGATTTTCAATCGTCGGGTCGTTGAAGCCCTGCAGGCTGCCAGTCCACCTTTGAGCGTCGTGTTCGCAATTCCTGACCACCCCTGGGTAGACAGCGCCGACGGGGCGGCCGTGCGAATTGCCATGACGGTCGGCATTGCCGGCGTGGCGGAAGGCCGGCTACTTAGCTCGGCCGAGGAAAGCGATGCGGACAATGGCGAGGTCGCAGTTCGCTTCGACACCCGATACGGCGTGATTCACTCGGACCTGAAAGTTGGGGCAAACATTGCGGGTGCTAAGCGTTTGAAGGCCAACGACCTGATTTCCAATCGGGGCGTCATCCCACACGGCGCCGGGTTCATCGTGACGCCTGACCAGGCTCAATCGCTGGGTCTGGGCACCGTGCCGGGGTTGGAGCGGCACATTCGCCCCTACCGCAATGGGCGAGACCTGACCGGCACACCTCGGGGCGTCATGGTCATCGATATGCACGGGCTAAGTTTGGACGAAGTCAGAGCGCGTTTTCCTGCAGTCTTTCAGTGGCTCCTGGAAAGGGTAAAGCCGGAGCGGGACCACAACCCCGAGCGTTCGCGCCGTGAGAATTGGTGGCTTTTTGCGCGACAAAATACTGAACTGCGAGGCGCATTAACAGGTCTGAATCGCTACATCGTCACCGGCCAGGTGGCAAAGCATCGCATCTTCCAGTGGCTGGACCAGAGCATGCTTCCGGATGACAAGCTCATCGCCATCGCCAGTGAAGACGCCCTTCCCTTGGGCGTTCTATCGAGTGTCGTGCACATGCAATGGGCACTGGCTGCAGGTGGTCGGCTGGGAGTTGGCAACGACCCCGTTTACAGCAAGTCCATCTGTTTCGAGGCGTTCCCGTTCCCGGCACTCGATACCGGTCTCACGCCTGAGTTAACGCAACGCATCCGAAATCTGGCGGAGCAACTTGACGCTCACCGCAAGGCACAACAGGCGGCACATCCTGAAGTCACGCTCACCGGTATGTACAACGTGCTGGAAAAGCTTCGCAGCGGCGAAGCCCTCACGCCGAGCGAGCGAACGATAAACGAGCATGGGCTGGTCTCAGTCCTGCGAACCCTGCACGATGAACTGGACTCCGCCGTACTGGCCGCCTACGGGTGGAGCGACCTCTCATTGCCCCCCGACACAGACACGCTGCTTTCTCGCCTGGTTGAACTTAACGCCAAGCGCGCCGCCGAAGAAGCCGCTGGCACGGTGCGATGGCTGCGTCCTGAATTCCAGAATCGCCTCGCGGCCGGTGAACAGGCCGAAATGGATGTGGAGGCTGGAATCGCCGAAGAAGCGACACCTGCAACAGTCCCGCTTCAGGTGGCCAAACGTCCGTGGCCATCTGGGCTTCCCGAACAAATCAAGGCGGTTGCAGATGTGCTGGCGACAACACCTCAGCCTTTGACCCTGGCAGCACTAGAGGCTCACTTCACAGCCCGAGGTCGCTGGCGCGAACGCTTGCCCACCATCCTGGAAACGCTGGAGGCGCTTGGCCGCGCCCGTCGCATCAGCGCCGAGACTCCGCGATGGAAATCTGCGTAACAACGGAGGCGCCATCTTTGAAATCAACACCCTATCTCTTGAACCGCCGTCGCTACTACCCGCTCGCCTTCGCCTTGCTGGCCGGCGCGGCCGCCACGGTTCTTTTCGCTACGTTGCCAACTCAGCGTGCTATCGAACTGATGGTGCCTGTGACAGGTGCGGCTGCTGGCTTCGTGTACTTTTTATATGCACAGCACCTACAGGAGACACGCCTGTTTGTGGACCTATTCCGGCAATTCAATGAACGCTACGACAAGCTGAATGACAAGCTCAACGCCATTGCCACCCAATCACCGGAGACGATGCTCACGTTGGAGCAGAAGCAAGTACTTTTCGACTACTTCAACCTGTGTGGCGAAGAATGGTTGTACTTCAAAGCAGGCTACATCGACCCGGCCGTTTGGGAGGCTTGGCGAGAAGGAATGAGGTTCTTTCTCCGCGCCCCAGATATTCGCCGACTTTGGACCGCCGAATTGGACGGTGGCTCGTATTACGGCTTCAGTATTGGCTTGATTGAACAAGACTGACAAAACAAGGGAGCACAGAATGGGGAAAAAGAAATCGGGCGGCGCGGATGAAATCATGAGCGTTGTGGCTCGTCTCCCTTGGTGGGCGGGAATTGGTGCCGCCGCGCTTTCTTACGTGGTTTTTCATTACCTTGCAGGCCAGAAAGCGGCCCCTCTGACTGACACCGCGGGCGTCGGCCCCATGGTCATCAAGACGATGTGGGCCAGCCTTTCGAGCATCCTGCAATACATCATTCCACTCCTTTGCCTGGTCGGTGCTGCGGTTTCGGCTGTCCGTCAGCGGGAGAGGAACGCGCTGCTCAGCAAGGCCGCGACAGGTCATACGGCCAGCATCGTCGACGGTTTGTCATGGCAGCAGTTCGAGACGCTGGTGGGCGAGGCGCTTCGCCAGCAAGGCTACCGCGTCGTTGAAACGGGCGGGGGTGGCGCTGACGGAGGCGTGGACCTGATAGTGACCAAAGGCAACGAGAAGTTCCTGGTGCAGTGCAAGCAATGGCGGGCCCTTAAAGTCGGTGTGGCGGTAGTGCGTGAGTTGTACGGCATCATGGCTGCCAAGGGAGCTACGGGGGGCTTCGTCGTCACCTCCGGCAGCTTTACTGCCGACGCCAGCGAATTCTCCAAGGGTCGCAACGTGACGTTAGTCGACGGGCCCGCGCTGGCAAAGTGGATTCAGGCTGCGCGGGCGCCCAAGGCAGCACCAACCTCCAATGCACCAAAGGCAGCCGCCATGGTTCCATCTTGCCCCGCCTGCGGCAAGCCCATGGTCGAGCGTATTGCTGGGCGAGGCGCAAACGCAGGAAACGCCTTTTGGGGCTGCTCCGACTTCCCGCGTTGCAGAGGGACTAGTCCGTTAGGGTAAGCGGGGTGTTTTCCTGCGACTTAGTTCGAGTCTGTTCCACACGGCGTCGCCTGGTACACCACGCCACTTGGACCGATGCACTTGTAGAAGGAATTTGGCGCCTGGGCGGGCGTTCCTCCAACCGCCCGAGCGGTGCTTGGGTCGAACTGACCCGGCGTTATTCCAACTGGCCGAGCGGTGCTTGGGTCGAACTGACTTGCGTTGTTTTCATTTGAAGGTTGGCCAGTGGAATTATTCGGATTTCGTCCATTTTGACCCATCTGTTCTGGTCTAACTTGTTCCATCGGCTGTGAGCCGGTTCTTGCTTCGGCCTCCACCTGTCCAGATGGGATAGCCTTAAACACTGAGACAGCGAGCGAGACAAGAATATAAACAGGCAAAGCACCGGCCACAATCCATATCGGCCATTTCGATGTGCTGTCAGGTGCAGGGTTGTCGAGTTCGACGGTCGCCTTCTCAACTGTGGCCTTGACTCTTGAGTCGGATGACGCAGGTGGCTGTGTGTTTTCCCAGACCTCCGCGCCTTTCATGGCGCCGGCACGGGCCTTTATGTAGAGTGCTCTTGCCTTTGCATCCTCACCGCCTGCTTCGGAAAACGCACGCGCCCAAACGCCCTTGTCCAGCCTTCCTTCTTCGATTTCAGCAAGGGCACCAGCGTAGGCATCATTGCCAGTGCGTACATCGCCCACGAACGCAGAACTGGATGAAGTAACCCTACTGGCTGGCTTCTGAAGACAGCCAACCAGTCGGCTGGTAAGCTTTTCTGCGACTACAAACCATAGTCCGGCTACAGAAAGTGAAATGAGGCATAGGGCAATTTGGAGTTCTTTTATTCCAACAATTTGATTGAGAGTCAGCCCTTCAATCGAAGAACTCTTCAGGACCGCTTTTCCAATCGTCATCATGACAAGGTGGGCGACAATCCAAAAAATCCACCAGGCTAAAAGCGCCCCAGACCCAGATGCCTTTTTCCAATCATCGCGTCCAGCGCCGGCGGTCCCCACTTTGAAAATTTCGCTGAGCACTTGGTAGGGCTTAAACAGGTTCAAGAATGGAACCATCCAACCCCAGGTTTTCCATTTTTCATGCTGCAAGCCCCTCGCTCTCAGCGTGTCTCTGGCGTGCGCATAGCAGGCGTCCAACCAACGTATTAGCGTCCACCCGACGCCAAGCATTGTCAGAATGAGCACGCCGGAAAAGGACCCAAGAAACTGAATTCTTCCAACAACAGGTGAACTGGCTGGTGGTCCACCAGCGGCAACTGCATTGAGTACGCCGACTATCCAATAATTACTGGCCACAACGACCATCGTGACAGCCATATCAATGCTGAGGGCCGTGAAGAATGCCCTCTTGGCGCCATCAAGTCTGCCGGCGTTCATAGTTGTTTTCCCTCGGTAGACGAAGTGCGCAAATCGCACTAAAACCGCTCTAGGCACTTCAACGGCTTCGGAATTGAATCGTGCGAAAGAGGCCGCGCCACTTTCCGTAGACGCACGGGACAGTTCTGCGGTCCAGTCTACACACCTTGCGAGCGTCTCAGAAGAAACTAAACTTGTACTGCCTTCCAGACCTTGGCAGCAGAGGCCGGGGAATGGGGTGAACGCAATCTTTCGCTGACCCCGCTACCGGACTTGCGCGCCGGTACTGGTGAACTGCGGAAATTTCTCAATCAACCGCTCATAGTGCGGCCCCTTTGTTTCCAACAGCCACATTAACTTTGCGGCACGCTCAGTATCGGTCCAGACCCTGCGACTCGTCTGGACGTGAGGCGCTTCAAGTTGCTCAAGGCGTTTTTCAAGAGTTGACATTTTTCGCCTTCCTTTCGGGGTAATCCACCACGATGGAAATCTACGCCGGGTCTGCCTTCGCGGCAGGCGCAGTGAGGTCGGCAAGTTGCGGAAAAGCCTCCAGCAATCGTTCGGTGATGGGACTCGGGCTGTTAACGGCCCAGTACAGCCTCAAGGCGAGCTCAGTGTCAGTGAAGGGCCGGGCGCGTGTGGGACTCTGAGACTCCTCAAGCAACGCAAGGCGCCTTTCAAGGCGTAGCATTCTTCGCCTTCCTTTCGGGGTCATCAACGACAATTGGCAGTGAACTGCCGTGCCGCAGAACTCCTTCCAGTATGGCCGCCACGAATCGGGGATTCCCTGAACTCAGGGCTTCGATGACGGTAGGCGCACCCCAATCCAGGGTAGCGGTGTAGGCGCTCAGTTCCTCGTCGGACATCTTCTTCAGGTCTGAGTTGGCCCGTGCGTCCTCAATCTGAGAAACCCGCTTCTCAAGATTTCCCATTTCGCGCCTCCAGCGCAGCGATGCGCGATTCCAGTTCATCAAGCTCAGTCACCCGTGCCAAGGTGCCGATGGCCCCGAGCAGCGCAGCCCCCTGTGACGGCGCCAGCACACCATCGGCCACAGAGCGCAGCACGGCACGGCCCTGGGCGGTTAGCGTGCCATCGGGTAGCGCCAGGGCCTGTGTCTGTTCGATGGCTTTCAGCGGGGCGATGGCGCGTTCCAGCAACAGGCGGGCGGCTCCAACGTCTCCATCAAGGGCCTTGGCCAACATCGCGTCCAGCAGGTCGGGCACACGCTTGGCAATGGCAGCGCGGAGCTTCCCGACTTCGCCAGTTCCGGCGGGGCGACCTTTGGGGTTTCCAGATTGGCCCGGCTTCCAAGCGGCGGCGGGAGGTTTTCTTGTCGTCATGGGTGTTCCTCTTCTGCTTTATCAGGGAATGGGGGAAGGGCTGTCGGTCGCACATCACCCTTTTCAGGTACGGCAGGTACGTGAGGTACGCCCCTAAAGGGTCGCGTACCTAAACGTACCTTCTCTGCCTTGGGTACACGAAGGTACAAATAACTCCGCGTACCTTCGCGTACCTTGAGTACCTCATTCACTTGGCGCTCCCGGCGATGCACACCATCCCGGCGGCTTCGTGCAAGGCGGCAGCGGCTACAAGGGCTTTCATGGCGCGGTAAACAGGGCCCTTTTCGTAACGCCCTTCGAAGTGCGCCACGACAGCCGTCTTTTTCATGCCGACCTTGTGGCTTCGCATGAATTCCACGACAGCGCCCTCGACCTCGCCCATGCGTTTGCCTTTGGCCTTATCGGGTGCATCGGCGGCCACCAGTACACAGGAAGTGGCTGCGCCGCCCCACTTGGTGCTGCCCAACGCCACGGTGTCGAGTCGAAAGCCGATGCGTTCACCTTTGGTACTCAGGTCACGCTGTTTCGTAATCTCCGCACACCGGCCGGTCGCCGCGTCAATCACCTCGATTTCGGTATCCACGGCAGCCCGGATGCCACTCCAGCCACGGGCACCAGCGGCAGCAGCCTTCCCGCTATGGTGAATCAGCAGGAAATGGGCCTTGCACTCGGTGCGAATGCGGTCAATTCGGCGCACAACAAGCCCCATATCCTGCCCGGCATTCTCATTTGCGCCGGCACTCAAGCGGGCCAGCGTGTCACCCACTATCAGCACGACCTTCTTGCCTCGCTGTGCCTCCAGCTGGCGCACAAGTTGAATCATCCTGTCGGTGTCAGCCTCCCCGTCGAACAAGTCAATCGGGTTTTGAACAATGGCGAAATTCGGAACCTTCACCCCGTGGTGGCTCTGATACGCCTGCAAGCGGCCGCGAACCGAGGCGGGTGATTCGGCAGCCAGGTAGACCACCATGCCCACCTCAGTCTGCCTGCCCAACCAAGGCACCCCACGGGCCACAGCACAGGCCATATCAATCACGAAAAACGTCTTCCCGCTGTTGCTGTCGCCATAGAGAACACTGGCGTCACCAGTGGTCAGCACACCTTCCACCAGTTCGTCGGCCGGCTCAAAGGCGTCTGGCAGTTCGTCAGCAAACGCGACGGAGAAAGGCAACGGCAGTGACGCGGGCGTGCTGGCGTCACTGAGCAGGATTTCCAACGCATCGAACCCGTCACGCTGGGCAAGGTCGTTCACGTCCGAGTTGTTCGGCCAGCCTTCAGGCATGGCAGCAACGGCGGCGCCCAAGTTGCGGGCCATCTTCTCGGCTTCTTTTTCCTTGCCCACGTCCGGGACCAGCACTAATTGGACAGTTGGGTCCCGTAAACGCAATTCTGCGTTTACCGCGCGAACCCGGCCCCAGCCGAAAGCCACTACAGCAGCGTGGCCTGTAGCCTTCCAGCACGCCCACGCCTGGCCGATGCCCTCGCACACATAGGCCACACCACCCGGAACCAGTTCACCCACGGTGAACCAGCCTTCCATGGTGGCAGCGGGCAGGTTCAGCTTGCCCGATATCCCGCGCGACTTCAATCTGGTGGCCACCTCCGGCAGCGTGACAAATTGCAGGCTCGATACCGAGCCATCGGGGCGAAGGGCCGGCACGACCAACGCCCCGGCCATTAGCTCGCCTTGAATGGTCAGCTTGTCATCGGAAGGCACTACTCGCAGCCCTTCAGGTGTTCCTTGCTTTTGCGCGATGTAAGGGTGGTCGTCAGTTGCGGGTTCACAGCGGTTCCAAACATCGGCGGCGCCAATCCTTGGACGGGGCTTCGCTGTCGCTTCGTTGGGTCTTGCTCGGGGCCTCTTGGTGGCCTGGATTCGGTCCCCACCCATGCGCCAGCCACCTAGTTCTGCGGCCATGCGGTACAAGGTGCCAGCCCCAACGCCCCGGCCCGGCTTGAAGCTGCGCCAGGTGTCGCGGGCGGCTTGCTCGCTGTAGTTACCGGCGGCGGCGCTCCAGTCATTGAAGGTGTCGAAGTCGAGCCCGGCAGCTTGGGCAGCCATACCAGCACGCACCCAGTCCTCGCGGGGCAGGTCGGGCGGGATGGATTGCAGCGCATCCCGTGCACGGTCAGTTTCGGCGGCAATCATTTCGCCCTCCCATTCATGGCAAGGGCCTGCGCCGTGTATTTGGCATCCAGGCGATAGAGGGCAACTACGCGGTCCGGGCACTGGTCAGTCGGGCTTGGAATCTCGATGGTTTCGATGGGCCATCCGAGCGCGCGCAACGTGAACACCACGGCCCCGAGGCGCCAGCTTTGTGTGCTGCTCTCGAAGTCCGGGTGGTCAAGCATGTCGCCATTCATGAACATCCCGAGCGCCCGGTCAGCAAGCGTGTTCCTCGTCGGCCAACTGGGACTGAACGGCGGCGGCGGCAGGAATGACAGTTGCTCGCCGTTCCCTTGCGTCGCGGTTGGTGCGTGTGTTTTTCTCATGCCGAGCCACCTCGCTGTCTTCCCTTTGCCTGCCACTGGTGTATCTTGCGTCGGTCGCCTTCGCTCAGGTGATACACGCCGGGGCGGCAGTCCTTGCCGTCTCGGTCGATAAAGTGGATGCGGTCGCAGTCAATGGTCAAGCCACGGTCGCGCAGGTCAGATACCAACGCGGGGCCATTCGCACAACCGGCCACGCTGTCCAGTTCCTGGCGGCTGATTGGCCGGCGCAGCATGACGG
>NZ_JAKJEW010000037.1:0-38588 GCF_022705245.1 Candidatus Skiveiella danica
GCACGCGCAGAATGACCTGCATGGCGATCAGACCTAAAGCAAAACCAATGCCGCCATAGATCAGACCTTGCAGCAGACGGTTGGTGCGGCGCTGTTCAGCGATCAGTTGCTCCAGTTCCCTGCGGTTGTCCGCCGGGTTTTGCTTCAGGTAATCGTGCAGCAAACGTGGCAGGTCCGGAAGGAGTTTGGCGTATCGCGGCGCCTGGTCCTTGAGTTCGTTGATCAGCTTCTGCGGCCCCATCTGTTCCATCATCCAAGTTTCGAGGAACGGTTTGGCGGTGTGCCAGAGATCGAGATCGGGATCGAGTTGGCGGCCCAGACCCTCGACATTGAGCAGGGTTTTCTTGAGCAGGACCAGCTGCGGCTGGATCTCGACGTCGAATCGGCGCGAGGCCTGGAAAAGGCGCATCAGCACCATGCCCAGCGAAATCTCCTTCAACGGGCGGTCGAAGTACGGTTCGCAGACGCTGCGGATGGCGGCCTCCATCTCGTCGACACGCGTGCTGGCAGGCACCCAGCCCGATTCGATGTGCAACTCCGCCACCCGTTTGTAATCGCGCCGAAAGAAGGCGGCGAAGTTCTGCGCAAGGTACTCCTTGTCGAACTCGGTCAGGGTGCCGACGATGCCGAAATCCAGCGCGATATAGCGCCCGAAGGTGTCGGGCGCCAGGCTGATCTGGATGTTGCCCGGATGCATATCGGCATGGAAGAACCCGTCACGAAAGACCTGCGTGAAGAAGATGGTCACACCATCTCGCGCCAGTTTGGGGATATCCACCCCAGCCGCCCGCAGGCGCTCGATCTGGTTGACCGGAACGCCCTTCATGCGCTCCATCACGATGACGTCTGACTGGCAATAGTCCCAGATCATCTCCGGGATCATCACCAGGTTCAGCCCCTCCATGTTGCGGCGCAACTGGGCGGCGCTGGACGCCTCGCGCACCAAGTCAAGCTCGTCATGCAGGTACTTGTCGAACTCCGCAACGACTTCCCTCGGCTTCAGACGGCGGGCGTCGGCACTCAGGCTCTCCACCCAGCCCGCCAGCATGCGCATGAGGCTGAGATCCTTTTCGATGACGGGCAGCATGTCGGGCCGCAGCACTTTTACCGCTACATCGCGCTCCTGGCCGTCACGGCCCTTCAGCGTGGCAAAGTGAACCTGCGCGATCGAGGCACTGGCCACAGGCTCGCGCTCGAAGCTGCTGAAGATCTCGCTCACCGGGCGGCCGAATGCGCGTTCGATCGAGGCGACCGCCACATCCGGGCTGAAGGGCGGCACACGGTCCTGCAGGCGCGCAAATTCGTCCGCGATATCTTGCGGCAGGAGATCGCGCCGGGTCGAAAGCACCTGTCCGAACTTGACGAAGATCGGACCCAGTCGCTCCAGCGCCTCGCGCATGCGCTGCCCGCGCGGCGCCTCCAGATTGCGCCCCACCGAGACGATGCGCGCGACCACCCGTAGCCAATGCCGGTCCAGGCTCGTGAGCAGCAGCTCATCCATCCCATAGCGCAGCGCGATCCAGACGATGTACGCGCCGCGAAACAGGCGACTCATGCGGGCGCCTTGTCCGCTGGTGGGCGCGGGCGGCCACGTACGAACTGCTGCAACGCCTGGGCAGCGTCTCGAGCGGCACGTGCCAATGCGTGCGCAGGGGCGTCACCGATCACCCTGGAAAGGTCTTCCTCGATATCCCAGCGCAGGTGATCCACCAGCCAGTTCACATCGGCGGCCAGTTGGACATCCCCTTCGACCCGAACCGCCGGGCGCTCGCCGCCAAGCACGGTCTGAACCAGCGCCAGCGGTGATTCTTCCGTGACGGTCAGAAGCAGGTCGGGCTTCGAGGTGCCAGCCTGGACGTCGAGCAGTCCCGCAGGGGTGGCCACGAAAGGCAGGGTGAATCCGCGCCATTGCATCCGCACGCTTCGGCCTTTGTGCCGCACGAGCCGTGCCTGGGCTTGCGGCTCCTGCATCAGGACATGATTGAGCAACAGAACCAGCCTTTGCTGGAGCTCATCCACGATCCAGGCCGGCGGCTGCAAGCCGGATCCGAGTTGCCCAAGGAGACCCGCCGCCAAAGAAAAAGGGGACTGTGTTGCCATAGTCCCCGATTATTCCCTGAATTGCGCAGGCCAGGCCCGCCAGGCGCTACTGGAGCGCCTGCACCCCGGCCACGAGCCAGCCACTGCCGCCGCTCCTGGACTTGGACATGTTCCAGACTTCCCGGAACGGGCTCGGACCGGCCGAGGGCTCTTCACGGATCATGCCGTTGAATTCCACACTGGCCAGATAGCTGTCGCCCAGATCTTCGATGCCGAGGAGCTGCGCGTCGAGCAGCACCACCTCGGTCTTGTTGACCTGACCCGATGCATGCGTTTCACGCTCGGCCAACTGCGACTTGATCTCAGACAACATGCCGTCGGTCATCATGGACCGCAAGCGCTCGATGTCCGAGCGGTCCCAGGCATCCTGCAAGGTCACGAAATTGCGCTTGGCCGAGGTCAGGAAGCCCTCGGCATCGAAGTCAGCAGGAATGCCCCAGCTCTGGGAGCCTCCCAATGCCGAACCGATCATGCTGCCGCCGGCAGGCTTGGCCGCGTCGAACGCCGTGGCGCTGCGCTCCCATGGCCGGGCCGAAGCATCGTTGCCCACATGATCGGGGCTGTACTGGCGGGGCAGCGTCGGCGCCGAACCTGCCCCTGCGGCTGCGCCCTCAAAGGCCAGCGGCCCGGCCGAAGAGGCGGTGGACGACTTGGAACGCGCGCGCATGACCATGCCGATCACCATCATCACCGCCAGAGCCAGAAGCCCGAACAGCAGGATCTGCCCCAGCGCACCGCCCATCCCAAGCGAACTCGCCAGCCAGGCCAGTCCCAGACCCGCGGCCAGCCCGCCCAGCATGGCGCCCCAGGGCTTCTTCGGCGCTGCCGCAGGTGCAGCCGGCGTGGCCGGCTTGGGCGCAGCAGCCGGCGCCGCCTGGGTGGGTGCTGCCGGTGCGGCGTTGCGCTGGGTCACGTTGCTGGACTGCTGCCCGACGGACTTGCCGCCGCCGAGACGTCGCGCCGCTTCGGCGTTCAGCGAACCGAGCACCAGGAAGGCAACCAGCATCAGTGAAAAGAGACGTTTCATGGTGTTTCCATTCGTGGATATAGATTGATCAGCACTTGATTCCAACATGCAAGGCCACGACCCCGCCGGTGAGGTTGTGGTAATCCACATGGCCAAAGCCAGTTTGTTTCATAAGGGCTTTCAGTTCGGCCTGGCCCGGATGCATGCGGATGGATTCGGCCAGGTAGCGGTAGCTGGCATCGTCACCGGCGACCAACTTGCCCAGCCGGGGCAGTATCTTGAAGGAATACCAGTCGTAGGCCTTTTCCAACGGCTGTGCCACTTTGGAAAACTCCAGCACCAGCAGCTTGCCTCCCGGCTTGAGGACGCGGCGCATTTCGGACAGCGCGAGGTCCTTGTGGGTCATGTTGCGCAGGCCGAACGCCACCGTGACCACGTCGAAATGGTCGCCCGGAAACGGCAGCCGTTCCGCGTCGCAGACCAGGGTCGGCAGGACGACGCCGGCATCAAGCAGACGGTCGCGGCCGGTGCGCAACATGGCCTCGTTGATGTCGGTATGCACCACGCAACCGGTCTTGCCAACCTTGCCGGCAAACGCCAGCGCCAGATCGCCCGTTCCGCCGGCGATGTCGAGCACCCGTTGACCCTCTTGCACGTTGGCCACAGTGACGGTGTAGGCCTTCCACAGACGATGCAGGCCCATCGACATGAGGTCGTTCATGACGTCATATCTGGAGGCCACGGAGTCGAACACCCCGCGCACATGCCGGGCTTTCTCGCTTTCGTCGACCGACTTGAAACCGAAATGCGTCGTACTCATGGGATGAATGCTAGTGATGAGGGCCCGGTCACGGGCTTCTGATTGCACCAAAACGGTGATTTTGTTGCATTTGCGACGAAATTATGCCAGTTCCCAGCGTCAACTGGACCAAGTAAGCTATGTTTTTTGTAGCAACCGCTGCTGGGCTCAGTGGCTGCCGCAGGCCGCACCGGCCTTGCCGGGCATCGGAGCATCGCGATCCACGCCCGCCGTCTCCAGCCGCGCGAGGTAGTCAGCCCAGAGCTGCTCCTGCTGCGACCCCAGGAAATAGAGGTAATCCCACGAAAAGATCCCGGTGTCATGGCCATCGGAAAAGGCCGGCTGGACCGCGTAATTGCCAATCGGCTCCAGACCCGTGAGCGTGACCTCGCGCTTGCCAGTCTGAAGCACTTCCTGACCCGGCCCGTGCCCTTGGACGTCGGCCGAAGGCGAATACACCCGCATCAGCTCGAACGGAATGCGAAAGCTGGCGCCGTCGGAAAAACGGACCTCCAGCACCCTGGATTGGCTATGAACCGTCAGATCGACGGGAATGGGGGAACCTGCCTGCAATCCTGCCATGAACACGTCCTTCAAGGAATCAATTCGGGAAAGCCCCGCGAGCCATCAGACTAGCACACGCTCGATCCCGCCGGCGTTGGCCTGGGCCACGTATTCGGGAAGCCATTTCGCGCCCAGGATCTGGATGGCCATCTCGACCACAATGTAATCGGCCTCCAGCAAGCCGTTCTGCAGGTCATTGCCATAGCGGGTCAACCCCTGGAGGCAGCTCGGGCAGCTGGTCAGGATCTTGACATTGTCCTTTTCACCCAGTTTGCCACTTGCGCGCAAGACGGCTTCGCCCTTGCGGATTTCTTCTTCCTTGCGAAAACGCACCTGGGTCGAAATGTCGGGGCGGGTCACACCCAGCGTGCCCGATTCCCCGCAGCAGCGCTCGTTCTTCAGAACGTTGTCGCCCGAACTACCGGCCAGCAGCGTCTTGACCGTCTTCATCGAATCACCCAGCTTCATCGGGTTGTGACAAGGCTCGTGGTATAGGAATGCGCCCTGCGCACCGGTAAGCTTGATGTCTTTTTCCAGCAGGTATTCGTGGATGTCGATGATCCGGCAGCCGGGAAAGATCTTGTCGAACTCATAGCCTTGCAACTGGTCGTAGCAAGTGCCGCAGCTGACGACCACGGTCTTGATGTCCAGATAGTTCAGCGTGTTGGCCACGCGATGGAACAGAACCCGGTTGTCGGTGATGATCTTCTCGGCCTTGTCGAAGTCGCCCGAGCCGCGTTGCGGGTAGCCGCAGCAGAGGTATCCGGGTGGCAGCACCGTCTGCACGCCCGCATGCCACAGCATGGCCTGCGTCGCCAGCCCGACCTGGCTGAAGAGCCGCTCGGATCCGCAGCCGGGGAAATAGAACACCGCCTCGGACTCCGGGCTGGTCGCTTTCGGGTTCCGGATGATCGGAACATAGTCCTTGTCCTCGATGTCCAGCAGTGCCCGCGCCGTCTTCTTGGGCAGGCCACCCGGCATCTTCTTGTTGATGAAGTGGATCACCTGCTCTTTGGCGGGAGGCTTGCCCACTGTCGACGGGGGCCTGGCCGTCTGTTTCCTCGCTGCCACGCGCAGCACCTGATTGGCCAGGCGCTGGGCCCGAAACGCCACGCCGGTCATGACCGAGCGCACCAGCTTGATGGTCTCCGGCCGCGTGGCGCCCAGGAAGAACATCGCCGCCGCACTGCCGGGCCTGAAGGACTTCTGGCCCATCTTGCGCAGCAGGTTGCGCATGTTCATCGAGACTTCGCCAAAGTCGATCTTGACCGGACAGGGCGACAGGCACTTGTGGCAGACGGTGCAATGGTCGGCCACATCCTCGAACTCCTGCCAGTGTTTGATCGAAATGCCCCGGCGCGTCTGCTCCTCGTACAGAAACGCCTCGACCAGCAGCGACGTCGCCAGGATCTTGTTGCGGGGGCTGTAGAGCAGGTTGGCGCGTGGCACGTGCGTGGCACACACCGGCTTGCACTTGCCGCAGCGCAGGCAGTCCTTGACGCTGTCGGCGATCGCGCCGATGTCCGATTGCTGCATGATCAGCGACTCGTGGCCCATGAGCCCGAAGCTGGGGGTGTACGCGTGCTCCAGATCGGCCGAATACACCGGTGCGCCGGGCTGGCCGGAGACTGGTTCGCGCAGCAGCTTGCCCTTGTTGAAACGGCCTTGCGGGTCCACGCGGCGCTTGTAGTCGGTGAACGGTTGCAGCTCGGCGTCAGTCAGGAACTCCAGCTTGGTGATGCCAATGCCGTGCTCGCCTGAGATCACGCCGTCCAGGCTGCGCGCCAGCACCATGATGCGCTTCACTGCGCCGTGTGCTGTCTGCAGCATTTCATAGTTGTCGCTGTTGACCGGGATGTTGGTATGTACATTGCCATCGCCGGCATGCATGTGCAAGGCCACCCACACCCGCCCCTTGAGCACCCTTTGATGCATCCCGGTGCACGCATCCATGATCGGCTGGAAAGCCGCGCCGGTAAAGATCGTCGCCAGCGGGTCGCGAATCTGGGTCTTCCAGCTCGCACGCAGGGTGTGGTCCTGGAGCTGAGGAAACAGCGTCGCCACATCTTGCAGCCACCCCTGCCAGAGCGCGCGAACGTCCTGTACCACCTCCAGCGCCTGCGCCACACGGTCTTCCAGCAATTCGGCCGAGGCAATCCCGGCGGCATCGTCCTGCTGGCCCAAAGGAAGATCACCACGACTGAAAAAAGCGGCCAGTTCATCGCACAGGGCAATCTTGTTGCGCAGGCTCAGCTCGATGTTGATGCGCTCGATACCGTCGGTGTACTCGGCCATGCGCGGCAGCGGGATCACCACGTCCTCATTGATCTTGAAGGCGTTGGTGTGCCTGCTGATGGCGGCGGTGCGCTTGCGATCCAGCCAGAATTTCTTGCGCGCTTCGGGGCTGACGGCGATGAACCCTTCGCCTGCGCGCGAATTGGCGATACGAACCACCTCGCTGGTGGCGCGGGCCACGGCATCGGCATCATCGCCAGCAATGTCGCCGAAGAGCACCATCTTGGGCAGGCCGCCGCGCTTGCTCTTGGTGGCGTAACCGACGGCCTTCAGATAGCGATCGTCGAGATGCTCCAGCCCGGCCAGCAGCGTGCCCGTGCACTTTTGCTCCCCGAACATGAAATCCTTGATCTCGACGATGCTCGGAACGGCGTCCCTGGCATTGCCGAAAAACTCAAGGCACACGGTGCGGGTGTACGACGGCATGCGGTGCACCACCCAGCGCGCGCTGGTGATCAGGCCGTCGCAGCCCTCTTTCTGGATGCCTGGCAGGCCGGCCAGGAATTTGTCGGTCACGTCCTTGCCCAGGCCTTCCTTGCGAAAGGTGCTGCCGGGAATATCCAGCCGCTCGGTGTTGAGTAATTTCTTGCCGCTGGCGTCAAAGGTCCTGAGTTCGAAGCTGGCCACCTCGACATCGTGGATCTTGCCCAGGTTGTGGTTCAGGCGTGTGACCTCCAGCCATTGCGCCTCGGGCGTCACCATGCGCCAGCTGGCCAGGTTGTCCAGCGCGGTGCCCCACAGCACGGCCTTCTTGCCGCCGGCGTTCATCGCGATGTTGCCGCCGATGCATGAAGCTTCAGCGGACGTCGGATCCACGGCAAATACATAACCGCCACGCTCGGCCGCATCGGCCACGCGCTGGGTCACGACCCCGGCTTCGGTCCAGACCGTGGCCACCGGCTGACCGAGGCCGGGCAGCGAAACCATCTCGACCTCGGTCATGGCTTCGAGCTTTTCGGTGTTGATGACCGCCGACTTCCAGGTCAGCGGGATGGCGCCCCCGGTATAGCCGGTGCCGCCGCCCCTTGGCACGATCGTCAGGCCGAGCTCGATGCATCCCTTGACCAAGCCCGCCATTTCGGCCTCGGTATCGGGCGTGAGCACCACGAACGGGTACTCCACGCGCCAGTCGGTCGCGTCGGTCACATGGCTCACGCGCGAGAGGCCGTCAAACTTGATGTTGTCCTTTGCGGTCAGGCGGCCCAGGATGCGCTGGGCCTGCTTGCGCAGGGTGGCCACCCCCTCAAAAGCGGCATCGAAGGCGCCGACCGCCTGCGTCGCGGCCTGCAGCAGTTCGGCCACGAGGGCATCGCGCTCACGATCGACGTCCGGCGTCCGGCGCTTTTCCACCTCACCCAAGCGATGGTGCAGCGCCTCGACCAGCGCCCTGCGCCGCGTCGGGTTGTCCAGCAGGTCATCCTGCAGGTAGGGATTGCGCTGAACCACCCAGATATCACCGAGCACCTCGTACAGCATGCGGGCCGAACGCCCGGTGCGCCGTTCTTCCCTCAGGCGGTTCAGCAAGTCCCACGCCCGGCTTCCGAGCAGGCGGATGACGATTTCCCGATCGGAGAACGAGGTGTAGTTGTAGGGAATCTCGCGCAGGCGCGGCGCTTCTTCAGCGGCGGCGGCGAGGTGGTGGAGCGGGATGGGAGCGTTCATCGATTAGGGGGCAACTCACAGCCTGAACCTTGCAAAAACGTGACGCCTCGGCTGAGCCGGAATGTTACCGCAGTGCAGCAATCACGCGCCTGGGGTGGGGAAACCCTGCGGCAGACCTCATGGAAACCCTGCTTGCCAGTCCCCGGGCACGCGGTTGTAATGAAATTGACACGGCGATAATGCAATCTGCGCCCATATCCAGGAGATGTTCAATGAATAAGATCAGTTTCACCGCCGTAGCCCTTGCGACGGCTTTGGTAATGCCCGCACAGGCACAGACGGAAATCCAGTGGTGGCACTCGATGACAGCCGTCAATGGTGAATGGGTCAACGACCTGGCCAAGGATTTCAACGCCAGTCAGACCAAATACAAGATCGTGCCGGTCTACAAGGGGCAATATCCGGAATCGATGACAGCAGCCGTCGCCGCTTTCCGCGCCGGCAACGCGCCGCACATCCTGCAGGTATTCGAAGTCGGCACCGCCACCATGATGGCCAGCAAGGGCGCGATCGTCCCTGTGGCGCAGATCATGAAGGACGCAGGTTTCAAGTTTGACCCTGGCGCTTACATTTCGGCTGTCGCCGGCTATTACACGGCGCCCAACGGCCAGATGTTGAGCTTCCCCTTCAACAGCTCGACGACCGTCTTCTACTACAACAAAGATGCGTTCAAGGCGGCCGGGCTGGACCCTGAAAAAGCCCCCAGCAGCTGGCCTGAAGTCGCGCTGGCGGCTGCAAAACTCAAGGCCAACGGTCACAAGTGCCCCCTCACGATTGGCTGGCAGGGCTGGACCCAGCTGGAAAGCTTCTCCGCCTGGCACAACGTTGAATTTGCCACCAAGAGCAACGGCCTCGCCGGCCTGGATGCACGTATGAAGGTCAACTCCCCCCTGCACGTGCGCCATATCGACAACCTGGCCAACATGTCCAAGCACGGCTTGTTCGTCTACAAGGGTCGCAACAACCTCGCCGAGCCCACCTTTGTTTCCGGCGAGTGCGCGATGATCACCACATCCTCGGGTTTCTACGGCAACGTCAAGAAGAACGCCAAATTCGCGTTCGGCCTGGCGCCCCTGCCCTACTACCCGGATGTGCCGGGCGCGCCGCAGAACACCGTGATTGGTGGTGCCAGCCTATGGGTCATGGCGGGCAAGAAGCCTGAAGAATACAAGGGTGTCGCGGCGTTCTTCAACTACGTCTCCAGCCCCGAAGTTCAGTCGGCCAGCCACAAGCGCACGGGCTACCTGCCCGTCACCACTGCGGCCTTTCAGCTCACCGAGAAGTCCGGCTTCTACAAGGAAAACCCGGGCACGGACGTCGCGCCGAACCAAATGATTCGCAAAGTTACTGACAAATCACGCGGCATCCGGCTGGGTAACTATGTCCAGATTCGGACCATCGAAGACGAAGAACTTGAACAGGTCTGGGGTGGCAAGAAGTCGGCCCAGGAGGCGCTGGATTCCATTGTGAAACGCGGCAACGAACTATTGGAGCGTTTCGAGAAGGACAACAAGAAAGGCTGACAAGAAGCACATCTTGTGGAAAAACGGGTCGTCTTCCGGTCGGCGTGGCTGCCCTGGGTGCTGATGGCGCCTCAGCTGGCGGTCATTGGCGTCTTCTTCTTCTGGCCCGCGGCACAGGCCCTGCTTCAGTCCCTACAACGGGCTGATGCCTTCGGCATGTCAGTCGATTGGGTTGGACTGGAGAACTTTCGCAACCTGTGGAAGGACGAAACCTATCTGGCTTCGTTTTACACCACGGCCATATTTTCGATCTCGGTCGCGGTGGCGGGCATCAGTATTTCGCTGATTCTGGCCGTCTTCGCTGACCGCATTGTCAAGGGCGCGCTGGCTTACAAGACACTGCTCATATGGCCTTATGCCGTGGCGCCCGCTGTGGCTGGTGTCCTGTGGCTTTTTATGTTTGCCCCGAGTGTCGGCGTGGTGGCCTATGCCCTGGACGTCATGGGGTTCAAATGGAACCATCTGCTGAATGGCACCCACGCGATGACGCTGGTGGTCATGGCGGCGGTGTGGAAGCAGATCTCCTATAACTTCCTGTTCTTCCTGGCCGGCCTGCAAAGCATTCCGAAGTCCTTGCTGGAAGCTGCAGCCATCGACGGCGCCCGTCCGTGGCGCCGCTTCTGGACCATCGTGTTCCCGCTGCTGTCGCCCACCACATTCTTCCTGCTGGTCATCAACATCGTCTACGCCTTTTTTGACACCTTTGCCATCATTGATGCAGCCACCTCGGGCGGGCCCGGCAAGGACACGGCCATCCTGGTCTACAAGGTGTACTACGATGGGTTCAAGGCGATGGATCAAGGCGGTTCAGCCGCACAGTCCGTCGTACTGATGGTGATCGTGGTGGCGCTGACTGTGGTGCAGTTCCGGTTCGTCGAGAAGAAAGTGAACTATTGACCATGACCAACCTGCACCTTCGTGAATCAAAGGGACCCGGCGCGTTGGCAGTGCTTCGGGTCATCCTCCCATGATCGAGCGGCGCCCCCTGCTTAACGTATTTTCCCACGTCGTGCTCATTCTGGGCGTGCTGGTGGTGGCCTTTCCCCTGTACCTGACATTCGTGGCGTCGACCCAGACGTCCGAAGCCATCGTGCAGACACCCATGCCCATGCTGCCGGGCAGCCACCTAATCGAGAACTACACCGCCGCCTGGAACGGAACGGGGGGCGGTTCCGGCGCCAAGGCACCGGTCGGACGCATGATGATGGTGAGCCTTATTTCGGCGCTCATCATTTCCATTGGCAAGATTGCGATTTCCCTGTTGTCCGCCTTCGCGATCGTCTATTTCCGGTTCCCTTTTCGCATGTTCTTCTTCTGGGCGATCTTTGTCACGCTGATGTTGCCCGTAGAAGTGCGAATCGGGCCAACCTACAAGGTCGTTTCGGATCTGGGCATGCTCAACAGCTACGCGGGCCTGACGGTTCCCCTGATTGCATCGGCCACCGCCACCTTTCTGTTCCGGCAGTTCTTTCTGACTGTGCCCGAGGAACTCGTCGAGGCGGCACGCATGGACGGCGCGGGCCCGATGCGGTTCTTCAAGGATATCCTCGTCCCGCTGTCCAAGACCTCCATTGCGGCGCTGTTCGTGATTCAGTTCATCTACGGCTGGAACCAGTACCTGTGGCCGCTGCTGGTGACCACCAACGAGGACATGTACCCGGTGGTCATCGGGATCAAACGGATGATCTCGGGCGGCGACTCGGACATGCAATGGAATGTCGTCATGGCCACGGCCGTCCTTGCCATGCTGCCACCGGCGATCGTGGTCATGCTCATGCAGAAATGGTTTGTCAAGGGTCTGGTGGATACGGAAAAATAATGGCCTCTATAACCCTCAGGAACGTTGTCAAGCGCTACGGCGCCGGCAAGACCGTCAACAAAGTCATTCACGACATCAGCGCCAACATCACCGACGGGGAGTTCGTCGTCATCGTCGGTCCGTCCGGCTGCGGAAAATCGACCTTGTTGCGCATGGTGGCCGGACTGGAGGAGATCAGCGAGGGCGAAATCTCGATTGGCCCGCGTGTTGTGAACAACCTTGAGCCGGCCGAGCGCGATATCGCGATGGTGTTCCAGAACTACGCGCTGTACCCGCACATGAGCGTGTTCGACAACATGGCCTATGGTCTGAAGATCGCCAAGGTGCCCATGGGCGAAATCAAGACGCGGGTCGACAAAGCCGCCAAGATCCTGGAGATCGGATCCTTTCTGACCCGCAAACCCCGTGAGCTTTCCGGCGGCCAGCGCCAACGCGTGGCCATGGGCCGTGCCATCGTGCGCCAGCCGCAGGTGTTCCTGTTCGATGAACCGCTGTCAAACCTGGACGCCAAGCTTCGCGCGCAAACCCGCCTGGAGATCCAGAAGCTGCATCGTGAACTGGGCATCACCTCGCTGTTCGTGACCCACGACCAGGTGGAGGCCATGACCCTGGCGCAGCGCATGATCGTCATGAATGCGGGCAGGATGGAGCAGTTCGACACGCCGGAGAACGTCTACAACCATCCTGCATCGGCCTTCGTGGCCAGTTTCATCGGATCGCCTCCGATGAACCTCCTGAAAAAGGGCCCCAACGCCGCCCATGGCGGGCCGCCAGACGCCATTCTCGGAATTCGCCCGGAACACCTGACCTTGGGAACCGACGGCTGGCCGGTACAGGTCGAGACCGTCGAACTGCTTGGCGCCGAACGTTTGGTCCATGCACGCCTTGGTGACGAGTTGCTGACCATCCGCACCGACGAGGCCACCCCCGCACCGCCCGTTGCCGGCATAGCCCATGTGCTGCCGCATCCCGGGCGATTGCACTGGTTCGATGCCAGCACCGGTCGCCGCCTGGATGTCACATGAGTGCCGGGGTCTCCCCCACGACCCAGGAAGACCGGCCGCCGTGGCCCTATCCGCGTTGGATTGCACACCGCGGCGCCGGAAAACTGGCGCCTGAGAACACCTTGGCCGCTTTTCGGCTGGGCGCGCAGCACGGCTTTCGGATGTTCGAGTGCGATGTCAAACTCAGCGCCGACGGCGTGCCGTTCCTGATGCACGATGCCACCCTGGCCCGTACGACCCGCGCGCCCGCCGCGCTGAACGCCGGCGGCGTCGCTGGTGCTCACCCCTGGAGCGTGCTGTCGCAACTCGACGCCGGTAGCTGGCATTCACGCGCTTACGCCGGCGAGCCCCTGCCGACTCTGGACAACATTGCGCAGTTCTGCCTGCGCAACGGCCATTGCCTGAACATCGAGATCAAACCAACCCCTGGCATGGAAGAACGCACCGGCCAGGTGGTCGCGGCCCATGCAGAGCGACTGTGGAAAGGTGCAGCGATTGCGCCGCTGCTGACCTCGTTTCAGCCGGACGCGCTGCGCGCCGCGCAGAACGAGGCGCCGGCATTGCCACGTGGGCTCCTGCTGGACACCTTGTGGTCCGGCTGGCTCGAAACCGCGTTGACACTGGACTGCATAGCCGTGGTCTGCAACCAGGATTTGTGGGATGGGTCGAGCGTGACCCAGGCGCGCAGCGCCGGTCTGCGGCTGCTCGCCTACACCGTGAACGACGAATGGGCCGCGCAGCGCCTGAC
Source organism: Candidatus Skiveiella danica (assembly GCF_022705245.1). Classification (NCBI taxonomy): domain Bacteria; kingdom Pseudomonadati; phylum Pseudomonadota; class Betaproteobacteria; order Burkholderiales; family Comamonadaceae; genus Candidatus Skiveiella; species Candidatus Skiveiella danica. Next base: position 13,482 of record NZ_JAKJEW010000037.1, read on the forward strand.
CGCCCTGGGCATCGACGGGATCATCACCGACCGGGTAGACCTGTTTGCACCCGCAGCCGGTTGAGGCCGCGCGCCATGGCGGGAAGACGGCCCTATTTCCGCCAGCCGCCCGCCTGCCACCACTCGCTGCTGGCGGTTGCCAAGGTCAGGGCGGCATACGCGAGCATCTTGCCATCGCGCCCGAACAATACCAACGCCAACGCCAGCGCAAGGGACCCCGCTACAAAGTTGAAGGCGCACTGGTGCCAGAAGGCAACCGAACGGTTCGAACGGGTGATCAGAAGCCGGCTCGCAGCGGTCAGCAGCACCGCAACGCCCAACGCGGGCGCAAAGAAGTTCAGCAGGTGCAGGATGAAATCGAATGTACCCATGGGAAGCCGGGGGGCTCCGAAAAAGGAAGAGGCCCAAAGGGCGTTTAGGACTTTGACCAAGTCAATTTTATAATCGGCCGATGGCAGTTTGGGCTTTAGGCATCAATCACACAACCGCGCCGCTGGATCTGCGCGGCCGTTTTGCCTTTGCCATCGACCAGATCGCGCCCACACTGCAGGCTTTGCGACAGTCCTTTTCGCACCATCCTGAAGCCGCCATCATCTCCACCTGCAACCGCACCGAGATCTATTGCGCAGGCGAGGCGCACCAGCCCGACCATACGCTGGACTGGCTGGCCCATTGCGGCGGCGTCTCCCCCGCCGTGCTGCGGTCCCACATCTACACGCTGGAAGATTCGCAGGCGGCGCGCCACGCCTTTCGTGTGGCCAGCGGGCTCGACTCGATGGTACTGGGCGAACCTCAGATCCTGGGCCAGATGAAGGACGCCGTGCGCGCCGCCGAAGATGCGGGCGCACTGGGGACCACGCTGAACCAGATGTTCCAGCGAAGCTTTGCGGTGGCCAAGGAAGTGCGCACCTCGACCGAGATCGGCGCGCATTCGATCAGCATGGCGGCCGCCGCGGTGCGCCTGGCCGGTCAGTTGTTCGAAGACCTGGGCTCGGTCCGGGTGCTGTTCGTCGGTGCCGGCGAGATGATCGAGCTGGCGGCGACCCACTTTGCCGCGAAGAACCCCAAGTCCATCGCTATCGCCAACCGAACGCTGGAGCGTGGCGAGAAGCTGGCCGTGCGCTTTGGCGGCGAGGTCATGCGCCTGGCCGACCTGCCGGAGCGCCTGCATGAATTCGATGCTGTGGTCAGTTGCACCGCCAGCACCCTGCCCATCATCGGCCTGGGCGCGGTGGAGCGCGCGCTCAAGAAGCGCCGGCACCGCCCGATGTTCATGGTGGATCTGGCGGTGCCACGCGACATCGAGCCAGAAGTCAAGGCACTGGAGGACATCTACCTCTACACCGTGGACGATCTGGCCAGCGTGGTGCAGACGGCGCAAGCCAACCGGCAGGCCGCCGTGGCGCAGGCCGAGGCGATCATCGACGCGGGCGTGCTAAGTTTCATGCACTGGATGGTGCAACGCGACCCGGTGCATGGCGTGGTGCCGCTGATCCAGCAGCTCAACGCGCAGGCCGACGAATGGCGCGCAGCCGAGATCGCCCGCGCGCGCAAACGTCTGGCCAAGGGCGAGGATCTGGACGCGGTGCTGGAAGCCCTCTCCCGCGGCCTGACCCAGAAGATGCTGCACGGAGCGATGGCCGAACTGCATTCCGGCGACCCTGCCCACCGGGAGCAGACCACGCAGGCCATCAGCCGCCTGTTCTTGCGTTCTCAAGGCAACAATCGGCACTAGCCCAGCGCCAGCTGGTCTCATTCAGCTACGTTTACTGTAGCGAAATTTCCCTTTTCCCCGCATGAAACCTTTCCTCAGAAGCCAGTTGGAGCGTTACGCGCAGCGCCACGGCGAGCTCGACTTCCTTCTTTCGCGTGAGGACATCATGTCCGACATGAGCCAGTTCCTGAAGCTCTCGCGCGAACATGCCGAAGTGACGGTGATCGCGGGGCGCTATGCCCGGCTGTTGCAGCGCGAAGCCGACCTGGCCGCCGCGCGCGAGATGCTGGCCGAACCCGACATGGCGGACATGGCGCAGGAGGAAATCGCCAGCGCCGAGGCCGAACTGAGCCAACTCGACGCCGAGTTGCAGCGCCTGCTTCTGCCGCGCGATCCCGACGACAAGCGCAACGCCTTTCTTGAGATCCGCGCTGGCACCGGCGGCGACGAATCCGCCCTGTTTGCCGCCGACCTGCTGCGCATGTACACCCGCTACGCCGAACGCCAGGGCTGGAGAACCGAAATCATCAGCGAATCGCCGAGCGAACTCGGTGGCTACAAGGAGGTGGTGATCCGGATTGAAGGTGAAGGCGCCTATGGTCAGCTGCGTTTTGAGTCGGGTGGTCACCGCGTGCAGCGCGTGCCGGCCACCGAGACCCAGGGCCGCATCCACACCAGCGCCTGCACCGTGGCGGTGCTGGCAGAACCCGACGAGCAGGAAGCCGTCAAGATCAACCCTGCGGACCTGCGCATCGACACCTTCCGCGCCAGCGGCGCCGGTGGCCAGCACATCAACAAGACCGACTCGGCCGTGCGCATCACGCACCTGCCCACCGGCATCGTGGCCGAATGCCAGGATGGACGCAGCCAGCACAGCAACAAGGCCCAGGCCTTGCGGGTGCTGACCGCGCGCATCCAGGAAAAAGACCGCTCCGAGCGCGCTGCCAAGGACGCTGCCGAGCGCAAGGGCCTGATCGGCAGCGGCGACCGCAGCGACCGCATCCGCACCTACAACTTTCCGCAGGGGCGCCTGACCGACCACCGGATCAATCTGACCCTGTACAAGCTCCAGTTCATCATGGATGGCGATCTGGGCGAAGTCGTGACGGCGCTGCGCGCCGAGCGCGAGGCCGAGCAGCTGGCGGAACTTGAGGTCGGCGCGGGCGGCTGAGCCCGCATGGACCCGGTAATCTGAGTCCAAACAACAGCGACCCAGAGCCAGGCAGTCGTAATTTGCTATGTTAATGGAAGCATATGTCGCCCATCTACTGCAACTTGCCGCGCCGGCCGCCTTCACCGATGGGCTCCTGACCACCCCGCCATGACGACCCATCCTCCAGCCACTCTTGCCCAAGCGTTGGCGAACGCCCAGACCGGCGGGCTGGCACGTCTGGACGCGCAGATGCTCCTGTTGCACGCCCTGGACCGCCCCCCCCATGACCGTGCCTGGCTGCTGACCCACGACACCGACCCGCTGGATGGCGCGACCGCCCGGCGCTTCACCACGCTGGTCCAGCGCCGGCAGGCCGGCGAACCGCTGGCCTACCTGACCGGTGTGAAGGAGTTCCACGGACTGTCTTTGCAGGTGGACAGGCGGGTACTGGACCCGCGGCCCGACACCGAGACCCTCGTGCAATGGGCGATCGATGCGCTCGACTTGCAGGCTTCGGCTCCGGCGCCTGCAGGCGCGCAACCCCACCGACGGGTCATCGACCTTGGCACCGGCAGCGGCGCCATCGCGCTGGCTGTGAAACACGCCCGCCGGGAAGCTGAGGTCATGGCCGTCGACGTCAGCGCCGATGCGCTGGCCGTGGCTTCAGCCAATGCCAAGCGCCTGGGACTGGCGGTGCATTTCCTGCAGGGTTCTTGGCTTCAAAGTGTGAGCGGGCGCTTCGATGTGATTGCCTCGAACCCGCCCTACGTCGCGGCAGGCGACCCCCATCTCGCCGCCCTGACCCACGAGCCGCTTCAGGCCCTGGTCAGCGGACCGGACGGCCTGGACGACATCCGCCGGATCCTTCAGCAGGCGCCAGATCACCTGAATCCCGGCGGTTGGTTGCTGCTGGAGCACGGTTGGGATCAGGCTGCTTCGGTGCGCAAGCTGTTAGGCCGTGCGGGCTTCGAAAAGGTCCAAAGCCGGCTCGACCTCGCCGGGATCGAGCGCTGCAGCGGTGGGCAATGGTCCCCCGGCACCACCGCCGGTGCGTGAAGAAGGCCCAGGCTGGCGACGCCCCGCCTGTGGCGCGCCTGATTCGGAAAGCAACGCCCTGCTGCCCAGTGTCAAATGGCCGCAACCCGCTATCGATTCAGGACTTCTTGGGCCAGTACCCGGCCTGCTTTATCGGAGACCCCGCGACCGGCGGGTTCAAGACGAGGTGGCCGGGGCAACGGGGGCCACTTGATGCGAAAATCGCCCGATTGCATTCACAGGAGCGACGAGATGAGCGACACCCAACAACGCATTGATAGCCTGGTGAAATCCAGCGACGTGGTCCTGTTCATGAAAGGCAGCGCCAGTTTCCCGATGTGCGGCTTTTCCGGCCGCGCGATCCAGATCCTCAAGGCCTGCGGCGTCGACCCGAAATCGGTCACGACCGTAAATGTTCTCGACGACGACGCCATCCGCCAGGGCATCAAGGAGTACAGCAACTGGCCCACGATCCCCCAACTCTACGTCAAGGGCGAATTCATCGGTGGCTCGGACATCATGATGGAGATGTACGAATCGGGAGAACTGATGCAGGTGCTGGGCACCACCAGCTGACCCCCCTCCGCCCGATGGCGATTGCGCCACACGGGCGGTCACAGGCCGCTGTACAACCAGTTCTTCTGCGCGGCGAAAACCGCGTCCGGGTAGGCAGCCTTTCCGCGCGAGCCGTTGTAGCGCCCCAACGCCAGGAAGAGGTCACCCCGTTCGCGGTCAAGGTAGTGGCGAAGAATCACGCAGCCGAAGCGCAGGTTGGTCTGCATGTGAAACAACCGCGCAGCGTCCCCGTCGCCGATGACGCGTGTCCAGAACGGCATGACCTGCATGTAGCCGCGCGCGCCAACCGGGCTGACTGCATACTTGCGGAACGCGCTTTCAACCTGGATCAGGCCCAGCACCAGCGACACATCGAGACCGGCGCGCCGGCTCTCGTACCAGGCCGTCTGCAGGAATTCCCGTCGGGTGTCGAAGTCCGGCTTGCTGCGGCGCAGCCGGAAGATCATGGTGCCCATCCACCGCAGGTATTTCAGGCGCGCTTCGGTGTCGGCAAACTCCGGAATCGGCGGCGCGTGATTCGCGATGGCGGCACTCAAGGCCGAGCGCACCGAATCGACCAGGGGTTCCTCGATCTGCCCGCCCGCCCAGGCCGAGCCTGACGCACAGAGCGCCACCAGACTCATCGGCGCTGAAGCCAACCAGATTCGTCGCGTCATCGTGGCCGGCTCGGCCCGGAGTCTTGCCGCAGCCGTGTCCGGTTGCAAGCCGTCCGGCGAACGCGTCACAGCGTGGGCAAGGCCGCTATGGCCAGGCGGCCCGTGACGAAAGCAAACACATCGGACACCGCCACCTTGGTGGGTACAGAGTCGCGCCGGTGCTGGTACTCCAGTTGGCCGTCCTTCAGGCCCCGGTCGGAAATCACGACCCGGTGCGGCACCCCGATCAGTTCCCAGTCGGCAAACATGGCACCGGGACGCTCGCCGCGGTCGTCCAGCAGCACATCGACGCCGTTGTCGCGCAACTGGTCGTGCAGCTTTTCGGCGGCGGCCTTGACGTCTGCGCTGCGGTCCATGCCAATCGGGCAGATCACCACCGCAAACGGCGCGATCGCGTCGGGCCAGATGATGCCACGCTCGTCGTGGTTCTGTTCGATGGCAGCGGCCGGCAGGCGGGTGATCCCGATGCCGTAACAACCCATCTCGAAGAACGCGGGCTTTCCATCCTCGCCCAGGAAGGTGGCGTTCATCGCCCGGCTGTACTTGGTGCCGAGGTAGAACACGTGGCCCACTTCAATGCCGCGTTCGATGGCCAGCACCCCTTTTCCGTCTGGCGAAGCATCGCCTTCGGCCACGTTGCGAAGATCCGCAACAAGCTCAGGTTCAGGAAGGTCGCGGCCCCAGTTGACACCGGTGAGGTGGAAATCCACCTCATTGGCGCCACAGATCCAGTCGGCCATGACGGCCACTTCCCGGTCCGCGACGACCGTGACCGGCTGTTTCAGCCCGATCGGGCCCAGATAGCCTGCTTTGCAGCCGAAATGCGCTTCGATCTCTGCGCCTGTGGCAAAGCGGAAGCCGCCATCCAGCCCCGCAACCTTGCTCACCTTGACCTCGTTCATGTCATGGTCGCCGCGCAACAGCAGCAGCCAGATCCGGGTTTTGACGATTTCCCCGGCAACGCCCAATTCCTCGGTTGCCAGCACCAGCGATTTCACGGTGCTCACCAGCGGCACACCCAACAGCAAAGCGACGTCGGCGCAGGTGCTTTTGCCTGGCGTCGGCGTACGGCTCAGGGCCTGCACCGCGGCAGGGCGGGGGCCGGCAGGCGCCAGCGCTTCGGCTTTTTCAAGGTTGGCGGCGTAGTCGCTGGACGGGCAGTAGACGATCGCGTCCTCGCCCGTGGCGGCAATCACCTGGAACTCCTCGCTCAGGTCACCACCGATGGCGCCGCTGTCGGCCGCCACGGCGCGATAGGTCAGGCCAAAGCGGTCAAAGATCCGACGGTAGGCCGTTGCCATGACCTGGTAGCTGGCCTTGGCGGCCGCCTGGTCCCAGTCGAAACTGTAGGCATCCTTCATGATGAACTCGCGACCCCGCATCAGACCGAAGCGCGGCCGGCGCTCATCGCGAAACTTGGTCTGGATCTGGTACAGGTTTCTCGGCAACTGCTTGTAACTACGCAGGTCCTGGCGCGCAATATCGGTGATGACTTCTTCGCTGGTCGGCTGAACCACGAAGTCACGGCCATGGCGGTCCTGTATGCGCAACAGTTCCGGCCCCATCTTGTCGAAGCGGCCAGTTTCCTGCCACAGCTCGGCAGGCTGGACCACCGGCATCGTCAATTCCACTGCGCCGGCCCGGTTCATCTCCTCCCTCACGATCGCCTCGACCTTGTGGATGACCCGTAGTCCTAGCGGCATGTAGCTATAGATGCCGGCGCCGAGTTTCTTGATCATGCCGGCGCGCGTCATGAGCTGATGACTGACCACTTCAGCGTCAGCCGGTGCTTCGCGAAGGGTGGAAATGTAGAACTGGCTGGCTTTCATGGAGGCTCTGGCTGGCTAGTTGCCCGGTGTGGCAAGGGTTGGTCCCCTTGATACGCCTGGCACGCTGTGCATAATGGACTCAGTTTAAAAATTGGAATTTGATTATGCTTGACCGGGAAGGCTTTCGGCCTAACGTCGGCATCATCCTGCTCAACCAGAAGAATCAGGTGTTCTGGGGCAAGCGCATCCGCACCCACAGCTGGCAGTTTCCGCAAGGCGGCATTGATCGTGGCGAAACCCCCGAACAAGCCATGTACCGCGAACTGCACGAGGAAGTGGGGCTCCAGCCGGAGCATGTGCGGGTTGTCGCCCGCACCCGCGACTGGTTGCGCTACGAGGTGCCTGACCGGTATATCCGGCGCGATGCCAGAGGCTTCTACAAAGGCCAGAAGCAGATCTGGTATCTGTTGCAACTGCTCGGTCAGGACTGGCACCTGAACCTGCGCGCGACCAACCACCCGGAATTCGACGCCTGGCGGTGGAACGACTATTGGGTTCCATTGGATGCCGTGGTGGAGTTCAAACGCGGCGTCTACGAGATGGCACTCACCGAACTCGCGCGCTTCCTGCCTCGCCACGAGTACCGCAATCGTTACCTTCGCGGAGGCATGCGTCAACGCGACCCGGAGCAGGGTGCCGGTCACCAGGCCCTGCCGGCAGTCGTCTTCGAACTGCCGCCTGGCGCAACCTTCGAGCCGGACCCGATGACCGACCCCTCTTTTCTTCCGCCGGACGATGCCAGCCATGCAAGCACGTAGCCACGCAATGTGCCTGACGTTGCTGCTGTGCAGTGGACTTGCCACGGCGCAGCTGCTTCCGGATAGTCCGGATTGGCGCGAAAGCGAAGTGCCACCGCCGCCCGCATTCGACGTGAAGCGCCTGATCCGCGTGCCTGGTCCGGACGGCTCGTCGTTGAAGTACGGTATCGATCCGGCCACGCTGTCCGTCACACCCGAGGGGGTTGTTCGCTACGTCATCGTGGCCAGCAGCGCCAATGGCGGTCAGAACGTGATGTACGAAGGGATCCGCTGCAGTGCTGGGCAGCATCGAGTCTATGCCCGTCACAACGCCACGGGCGGATGGTCCGTCTTGAGTGGCAGTGAATGGCAGCCGATGTACGGCTCCGCCGCATCCCGCCATGCGCTGGCCTTGTCCCTGGCCGGGGTCTGCAAGGACCGTGCGGTCAACCGTTCAGCCAGCAACATCGTGCGCACCCTGAAGTCCGAGCAGCCTGGCGGCTTCGACTGACGAGTGCAATCGCCGCACTCAGCGCGCGAGCACCAGGTTGTCCCGGTGGACCATTTCCGGCTCCGCTGCGTAGCCCAGCAGCGCTTCAAACTCACTCGAAGGCTTGCGGCACAGCAGCCGGGCTTCGGCGCTGGCGTAGTTGGCCAGACCACGCGCGATTTCCTGTCCGGACGAATCCCGCACGGCAATCACATCGCCCCGCGCGAAATCCCCGCTCACGGAAGTCATTCCAATCGGCAGCAGGCTCTTGCCTTCCTGCAGCAGTTTGCGTGAAGCACCATCGTCGACGCTCACCGAACCCCGGAGCTGCAGATGGTCGGCCATCCATTGTTTGCGGGCCTGCTGCTTCTGCGTTCGTGCCGTGAGGAGGGTTCCAATGGCTTCGCCCTGGGAAAGACGGATCAGCACACCGGGCTCGCGGCCCCAAGCGATGACCGTGGACGCGCCCGAACCCGCCGCCCGCTTCGCCGCGAGAATCTTGGTGATCATGCCCCCCCGACCGATGCTGGAGCCTGCACCGCCGGCCATAACTTCGAGGGTCGGGTCGCCGGCACGGGCTTCATTGACAAACGTAGCCGAGGGATCCGTGCGCGGGTCGGCGGTGTAAAGCCCCTTCTGATCGGTCAGGATGATCAGCGCATCCGCTTCAACCAGGTTCGCCACCAGGGCGCCCAAGGTGTCGTTGTCGCCGAACTTGATCTCGTCGTTGACAACGGTGTCGTTCTCATTGATGACCGGCAACACCCGCAATTTCAGAAGCGTCAGCAGGGTCGAGCGCGCATTCAGGTAGCGCTCGCGATCCGCCAGGTCGGCGTGCGTCAGCAGAATTTGGGCACTTCCCATCCCGTTTTCACGCAGCTTGGTTTCGTACATCTGCGCCAGGCCCATCTGACCCACGGCCGCTGCAGCCTGCAGTTCATGGACTTCACGGGGCCGCGTGTTCCAACCGAGCCGCTTCATGCCTTCGGCGATTGCGCCGCTCGAAACCATCACCACCTCGCGACCATCACGCGCAAGCGCGGCAAGCTGGCGACACCATTCCCCGATCGCTACTTCATCGAGTCCGCGCCCTTCATTGGTCACGAGACTTGACCCGACCTTCACCACGATGCGCTGGGCATCCAGCAATACTCTTGAAGCAGATTCTTGAATCATCTAAAGCCATTCCCAGCGTCAAACGGTCTAGTAACGCTACGACAAACGTAGCGCCCGGCTACATCGTCAGTCTGTTTGCCCACCGGTGAATCGCGGATCCACCTCCAGTGAAGGCTGCTCCTGCACCTGCTGCGCCTTGATATGCTGATAGACAGCCTTGACCAGTTGCTCGCAACCCTCGTGGGTGAGCGCCGATATCTCAAAGACCGGCCCCTTGTAGCGGAACCGCCGGATGAAGTCCTTGACGCGCCTCGCCCGGGCATCGGCGTCGATCATGTCCAGTTTGTTCAGCACGAGCCAACGCGGCTTGGCGTAGAGCTTGGGATCGTATTTCTTGAGTTCGGCCGCGATGGCGCGCGCTTGCACAACCGGGTCGACACTTTCGTCAAAAGGTGCCATGTCAACGATGTGCAGCAGCAGGCGCGTACGCTGAAGGTGCCGCAGAAAGAGGTGACCCAATCCGGCACCCTCTGAGGCACCTTCAATCAGCCCCGGCACATCCGCCACCACGAAACTCTGCTCAGGGCCCACGCGAACCACGCCCAGATTCGGATGCAAGGTTGTGAAGGGGTAATCCGCGATCTTGGGGCGGGCATTCGAGATGGCGGAAATCAGCGTCGATTTCCCCGCGTTCGGCATGCCCAGCAGGCCCACGTCGGCCAGCACCTTGAGCTCGAGCTTGAGGTTCTTTCGCTCGCCCGGCCAACCGGGCGTCTTCTGGCGCGGCGCGCGGTTGATCGCACTTTTGTAGCGCATGTTGCCAAAACCGCCGTCGCCGCCTTTGGCGATCATGATCTGCTCGCCGGGCGTCAGCAACTCATAGAGCACTTCGCCGGTTTCAGCGTCGGTGATGATGGTGCCCACCGGCATCCGCAGCGTGATGTCATCTCCGGCCGCTCCGAACATGTCGGAGCCCATGCCATGCTGCCCGCGCTTGGCTTCATGGCGACGGGAAAAGCGGAAATCAACCAAGGTGTTCAGGCTGGGATCGGCCACGGCAAATACATGTCCGCCACGCCCCCCATCGCCTCCATTGGGGCCGCCGAACTCCTTGTATTTTTCATGCCTGAACGAAACGCAGCCTGCGCCGCCATCGCCAGCGACGATGTCAATATAGGCTTCATCAACGAATTTCATCAGGTATCCAGTTTATACAGACCGACAACGCGCCAAAACAACGAAGCCCCGACAAGGCGGGGCTCCGTACTGGGCTGCGAAAGAATCAAGCAGCCGGGGTGACGCTCACCGTGTGCTTGTTCAGTGCACCCTTCGTGCCAAAGGACACGTGGCCATCCACCAGCGCAAAGAGGCTGTGATCCTTGCCCAGGCCCACATTGGTGCCGGGATGGAAGCGGGTACCGCGCTGGCGCACAATGATCGAGCCCGCGCTGATCAGTTCGCCACCGAAGGCTTTCACGCCGAGCATCTTGGGCTTCGAATCGCGCCCGTTTCGCGTTGAGCCGCCGCCTTTTTTCTGTGCCATGACCTGTTCTCCTTAAGCGGCAATCGCACCGATTTGCAGTTCGGTGAACTGCTGGCGATGGCCCTGACGTTTCTGGTAATGCTTGCGACGGCGCATCTTGAAGATGCGAACCTTGCCGTGCTTGCCGTGCGCCACAACCGTGGCTTTCACAGTCGCACCGGACACCAGGGGCGTACCCACCTTGAGTTCAGCGCCGTTGCCGACAGCCAGAACCTGGTCGATCACGATCTCCTGGCCTACGTCCGCAGCAATCTGTTCTACTTTAATTTTTTCGCCGGAAGCAACGCGATACTGCTTGCCGCCGGTTTTTATGACCGCGTACATGTAAACCTCTTGAGTGAGTTCTGCAGACGGATTTCCGCAGAGCCCAGCATTGTAGCATGGTTTGCAGCCACTAACCTGCTGTCCGGCGGTGGCCGAAGTCCCGCCCGGGCGGTCCCTATAATCCCGCAACTTTTCGGTGAATCCCACCTTGGCTGCAACATCCACTTCCACGTTCAACGCTCTGGCACTCGTCGCCGACGACATGCTCGAAGTGGACAAGGTCATCGCGCGCCGGCTGGATTCGGGCGTCCCGCTCGTCGGTGAAGTGGCCCGGTACATCATTTCCGCGGGCGGCAAACGGCTCAGACCGGTGTTGTTGTTGCTGACCTGTGGCGCCCTCGGCTACCAGGGCAGCCAGCGTTTCAACCTCGCTGCGGTCGTCGAGTTCATCCACACGGCCACACTGCTCCACGATGACGTGGTGGACGAATCCACCCTCCGGCGTGGGCGCTCGACAGCCAACGAGGCCTTCGGCAACCCCGCGAGTGTCCTGGTCGGCGATTTTTTGTACTCCCGCGCTTTCCAGATGATGGTCGAAGCCGACAACATGCGGGTGATGCAGATCCTCGCGGAGGCCACCAACATCATTGCCGAAGGCGAAGTCCTGCAACTGATGAACATGCACGACGCATCGCTGGACGAAGCCGATTACCTGCGCGTCATCCGCTCGAAAACAGCCAAATTGTTCGAAGCCAGCGCTCGACTGGGAGCGATCCTGTCGGCCAGTGGGCCGGCGTTCGAAGAAGCCTGCGCCATTTATGGGCAGGCGCTGGGCACCGCGTTCCAGGTCGTCGACGATGTGCTGGACTATGCAGGAACCGCGGCGGAAATGGGCAAGAATCTGGGCGACGACCTGCGCGAAGGCAAAGCCACCTTGCCCTTGATCATGGCCATGCAGTTGGGCACAACAAGCCAGCGCGACCTGATCCGCGAAGCGATTGAAACCGGGGCTGTGACCCAATTGTCGTTGGTGGTGAATATCGTCCGGCAGACCGGTGCGCTGGACGCCACCCACGATGCCGCGGCACAGGAAGCGCAACGGGCAATTGCTGCCGCGCGGACTCTCCCCGACAATCGATTCACCGAGGGTTTGATACAATTGGCCAGTCAGCTACTGGAACGCAGGCACTGAGTTTCTCCATCGTGTTCCAGCCATCGGGGTGTAGCTTAGCCTGGTAGAGCGCTACGTTCGGGACGTAGAGGCCGGAGGTTCGAATCCTCTCACCCCGACCACATATTCAACTTTGTTCACAGCCTCACCAGTGAACATTGCGACACTGTTTTCCGGTTTACAGTCTGAGGGCAATCGGCGAAGATTGCCCTGATGTCACTCATCGAGAAACCGTCGAACTTCATGGCTGTTGCAGAACCCCCTTCCAAAGATATATCGGCCGTCGCGCTTCCGGGCTTGGCACGCGCATTGGTTACCGCGGGAAAGCTCGGTCAGAAAGCTGCCGAAGACATTTACCGTAAGGCGCTTACCGGCAAAACCAACTTCATTTCAGAGTTGACAGGATCCGGGGCCGTATCTGCGTCCGACCTCGCCCACACCATGTCAACTGCATTTGCGGTCCCTCTGGTGGACTTGGACGCCCTCGATCGCAACCGACTTCCAAAAGGTCTGCTCGACCCCAAGACATGCCAGGATTTTCGCGTGCTCGTCCTGAGCAAGCGGGGAAACCGTCTCATCGTTGCCACAGCCGATCCTGCCGATCAGGCAGCTGCGGAGAAAATCAAGTTCGCCACCCAAATGGGTGTGGACTGGGTGATCGCCGAGTTCGACAAGCTTTCCCGGATGGTCGAACAGAGCACGACTTCCGTCAACGAAGCGATGGAAAGTTTCGTCGGCGGGGAATTTGAGTTTGACGAATCGTCGATGGACGCCTCTGCCGCCGATGCTGGCGAGGTGGACACATCAGAAGTTGACGACGCACCCATCGTCAAGTTTCTCCACAAGATGCTGCTGGATGCGTTCAATATGCGCGCTTCAGACCTGCACTTTGAACCCTATGAGTTCAACTACCGGGTACGTTTCCGGGTCGATGGCGAGTTGAGGGAAATCGCTTCCCCCCCCATCGCCATCAAGGACAAGCTGGCGTCACGCATCAAGGTGATTTCACGACTGGACATCTCCGAAAAACGGGTCCCGCAAGACGGACGCATGAAACTGAAGGTCGGACCTGACCGATCGGTCGACCTGCGCGTCAGCACGCTGCCCACCTTGTTCGGCGAGAAGATCGTGATCCGGATTCTCGACCCCAGCAGTGCCAAACTCGGGATTGACGCCTTAGGGTACGAGCCCGAAGAAAAGGCCCGCCTGCTGAAGGCGATTGAGCGTCCTTACGGCATGATTCTGGTGACGGGTCCAACCGGTTCGGGCAAAACCGTGTCGCTCTACACCTGCCTGAACTTGCTGAACAAGCCCGGGGTCAACATCGCCACGGCAGAAGACCCCTCCGAAATCAATCTGCCGGGTGTCAACCAGGTCAACGTGAATGAAAAGGCAGGGTTGACATTCGCAGCCGCGCTCAGATCGTTCCTGCGGCAGGATCCGGACATCATCATGGTAGGGGAAATCCGGGATCTCGAAACGGCGGACATTGCGATCAAGGCGGCGCAAACAGGACACCTTGTTCTGTCCACCATCCACACCAATGACGCCCCTTCTACCCTGACGCGACTACGAAACATGGGAGTTCCTCCCTTCAACATCGCGTCCAGTGTCATCCTCATCACCGCACAGCGACTGGTGCGGCGGCTTTGCGCGAACTGCAAAGCGCCCGTGGACTTGCCGCGTGAAGCGTTGATCGACGCCGGGTTCCAAGAAGAAGACATCGATGGTAGCTGGATGCCGTATCGCCCCCTCGGTTGCCCGATGTGCAACAACGGCTACCGGGGTCGGTTGGGCATCTATCAGGTGATGCCGGTGAGCGAGGAAACGCAACGCCTCATCCTCAGCGACAGCAGCGCCCTTGATATTGCGCGCCAAGCCGAACGCGAAGGCGTCCGATCATTGAGAACGTCGGGTCTGTACAAAGTCAAACTGGGCCTGACCTCGATCGAGGAAGTGCTGGCCGTCACCAACGAATAAGACAGCGGAATTGGGGAGATCAACATGGCTTCTTCAGCAGCGCCTAGAGATATTCGGGAATATCTGTTCGAGTGGGAAGGAAAGGACCGCAACGGCAAGCAGGTCCGAGGGGAGATCCGAGCCTCGGGTGAAAACCAGGTTCAGGCATCCCTGCGGCGGCAGGGTGTCTTTCCGACCAAGATCAAGAAACGCCGGATGCGCTCCGGAAAACGCATCAAGCCCAAGGATCTGGCCATCTTCACCCGTCAGCTGGCCACCATGATGAAAGCCGGCGTACCCTTGCTCCAGTCCTTCGACATCGTCGGCCGTGGCAATGCCAACGCCAGTGTGACCAAGTTGCTGAACGACATCCGCACGGACGTCGAGACCGGTACTTCGCTGAGCGCCGCGTTTCGAAAATTTCCGATGTATTTTGACAACCTGTACTGCAACCTGGTCGAAGCCGGTGAAGCAGCCGGTATTCTTGAGCAGTTGCTCGACCGCTTGGCCGTCTATATGGAGAAGACCGAGGCGATCAAGTCCAAGATCAAATCGGCCCTCATGTATCCGACGGCTGTCATCGTGGTCGCCTTCGTCGTGGTGACGATCATCATGATCTTCGTGATTCCAACCTTTAAAAGCGTCTTCACATCGTTCGGTGCCGATCTGCCCGCACCGACCTTGCTGGTCATCGCGATCAGTGAATTCTTTGTCAAGTACTGGTGGTTGATTTTCGGCACCATCGGTGGTGGTGCCTATTTCTTCTTCCAGGCCTGGAGGAGAAGCGAGAAGATGCAGATGTTCATGGACAGGCTCCTCCTCAAGGTCCCCATCTTTGGTGTACTGGTTGAAAAATCCGTGATTGCGCGCTGGACACGCACGCTCTCGACCATGTTTGCGGCAGGCGTTCCGCTTGTGGAGGCGCTTGACTCCGTCGGGGGTGCATCCGGCAACATGTTGTATGCCCAAGCGACGGAGAAGATTCAGCAGGAAGTGTCGACCGGAACCAGCCTCACAGTGGCGATGGGAAATGCCAATCTCTTTCCCACCATGGTGCTGCAGATGTGCGCCATCGGCGAGGAGTCCGGCTCCCTCGATCACATGCTCGGCAAGGCTGCCGACTTCTATGAGGCGGAAGTTGACGACATGGTGGCCGGCCTGTCGAGTCTCATGGAGCCGATCATCATCGTCTTCCTTGGAACCATCATCGGTGGCATCGTTGTCTCGATGTACCTCCCGATTTTCAAACTGGGTCAGGTCGTCTGATGGCGGAATCTGCACTCGTCGTCGCCGGTCTTGGCGGCCTGCTTGGGTTGTTGGTTGGCAGCTTCCTTAACGTGGTCATCTACCGCCTTCCCAAGATGCTCGAGCATCAATGGATGGCGGAATGCGCCGAGATGTCCGGGAAAAAGGCGGAAGAGACCTCGACATTCAATCTGGTCCGACCGCGTTCGCGCTGCCGGCAGTGCGGCCATCAGGTCTTGTGGTTCGAGAACATTCCGCTGCTCAGCTATGTGTTTCTACGGGGCAAGTGCTCCGCATGCCACTCACCTATTGGCCTGCGCTACCCGCTGGTCGAACTGGTCACGGGCGTTCTATTCTTCGGATGCTTCTGGCGCTGGGGCGCAACACCCGCGGCAGTCGCATGGTGCGGCTTCTCCGCGGCATTGCTGGCCTTGGCACTCATCGACTGGGATACCACCTTGCTGCCCGATGACATCACGCTACCGCTGTTATGGGCGGGCCTGGTCGCCTCGGCGCTTCAGTGGACCTCGGTGACGCTGGTTGCTTCACTTTGGGGTGCCGTAGCAGGTTACTTGTCCCTCTGGTTGATCTATTGGGCCTTCAAACTGGCAACCGGCAAGGAAGGCATGGGATTCGGGGACTTCAAACTGTTCGCTGCTTTGGGGGCGTGGTTTGGTTGGCAGGCACTCGTGCCCATGATTCTGATGGCGTCCGTCATCGGAGCCTTGGTCGGGATCGCCCTGAAATTCGCCAGCGGCCTGCGCGAAGGCGGCTACGTTCCCTTCGGCCCCTTTCTCGCTGGCGCCGGGCTGACCGCCATGGTGTTCGGCCCGCAATCCATTTTGCGCGTGGCAGGACTGTAGGCAACGCATGAAGGGGACCTTCCTGGTCGGCCTGACCGGCGGCATCGGCAGCGGAAAAAGCACCGTCGCCCGAATGCTGGGCGACATAGGTGCGGTGATCCTTGATGCGGATGCGATTGCCCGTCATTTGACCGATGCCGGCGGCGCCGCCATGCCGGCCATCAAAGCCGAGTTTGGGGCTGACTTCATTACCTCCGAAGGTGCACTGGATCGCAAGCGCATGCGTGATCTCGCCTTTCACGACCCCGCC
This sequence comes from Candidatus Skiveiella danica, assembly GCF_022705245.1. Lineage (NCBI taxonomy): Bacteria > Pseudomonadati > Pseudomonadota > Betaproteobacteria > Burkholderiales > Comamonadaceae > Candidatus Skiveiella > Candidatus Skiveiella danica. The sequence goes on from NZ_JAKJEW010000037.1 coordinate 30,083, forward strand.
GCCAAGCAACGCCTTGAGGCCATCATTCACCCCCTTGTGGGGCAGACGACCGGCGAGCAAGCCCGCCAAGCAATCGATGAAGGCCACCCCTGCGTCGTTTTCGACATTCCATTATTGGTCGAGTCCGGCCACTGGCGAACGAAACTGAACCGCATCATCGTGGTTGATTGTGATGAAGGAACCCAGATCGAGCGCGTGATGACGCGCAACGGGATGGCCCTGGATGATGTCAAGCGGATCATCGAGTCGCAGGCCGGTCGCCACGTCAGGCTTGCCGCCGCGGACATCGTGATCAGCAATCAGGATGTGTCGCTTGACTCCCTGGCCCATGAGGTCGCGCATTTGGCCGAACCATTCGGTCTATCATTGGAAAACTGGAAATAGCAGCGTGATCCTCTACGAATATCCTTTCAACGAACGCATTCGCACCTATCTGCGGCTCGAGCATCTTTTCTTGCGTCTGGACGAACTGGTGGCGCGCGAAACACCGCTGGATCACCACTACGCACTGACCACGCTTTTCGAGATCATGGACGTGGCCACCCGGGCCGACCTCAAGTCCGATGTCCTCAAGGATCTCGACAAACAAAAGCAGGTTCTGAACAGCTACCGTGGAAACCCGGCCATTTCTGAGCAAGTCCTCGACGATGTCGTGGGCCAGCTTGAACATTGCTTCACGACGCTGAGCGGACTGCCGGGCAAAGCCGGCCAGTCGCTGACCGAGAATGACTGGCTCATGAGTGTGCGTAGCCGGGCCGTCATCCCTGGAGGCACCTGCGAATTTGATTTGCCTGCCTATTTTGCATGGCAGCACAAAAGCGCCGCGACGCGCCATGGCGATCTTCTGACATGGACGGCGACGGTCAAGCCATTGGCGGAATCCATCCGGATGTTGTTGAACATGCTGCGTGATTCAGGAACTCCGCAAAAAGTGGTCGCTCCCGGAGGCCAGTTTCAGCAACCCCTGCCGCAAGGCCGCACTTTCCAGCTGCTGCGCCTGCGCATTGACCCGGATCTGGACCTGATTCCAGAAATCAGCGGCAACCGGTTGCTGGTTTCCGTTCGACTGATGCGCCTTGGCGAGGACACCCGGCTGCATCCCGACAACAGCGACACCCAGTTCGAATTGACCCTGTGTTCGTGAGGCCGTGCGCTCATGTCTGCCGTGACGCGATCCCAATCTGCCGACCGCTGGGTTCGCTGTCCGGCCTGCGGGGGCGATAGCCTTTATTCGCCGGACAATCCGTTCCGGCCTTTCTGTTGCGAACGATGCAAGAGCCTTGATTTGGGCGCCTGGGCCAATGAAAGCTTCAGGGTTCCGACAGAGATGCCGATCGACAAAACACCGCCACACGACCCGAAAAGCTCGCCGTAATCAAATAATACAAGGAAATCGGGAAATTCCCAGCTTCAAATGGTCATTTCATGCTATTTAATATGTAGCATCTTGAAATCCCTGTTCCGCGGCAAACCATTCCAGAACCGGCACGGTACCCGGCAGCACAGGTGCCACCGCAACCGGCAGATGCTGCCAGGCGAACGATTGGCCTTCGCGCATCTCCAGGAACCCACGCCAGCCGGTGACCTTGAAAAAATTCAGCCGGACCAGCGCATGCGGATAGTCGACCAACTGTTCCTTCCATCGGGTCAACTGTGTGACTTCAATGCCCAGTTCTTCGAAGAGTTCTCGACACAACGCCTGCTCCACGCTTTCACCGCCCTCCACCTTGCCACCGGGGAACTCCCAATAGCCGGAATAGACCTTGCCACCGGGACGGGAAGTCAGCAGAAAATCACCGTCGGGGCGAATCAGCACGCCGACGGCGACTTCAACCACCGGGCGATCGGGTCCGCCCAAGCGTTGGATGCCGGCATCGGCCCGCAATGGCTCGTGCCCATTCACGTTGCGACCGGGTATCTGCCCATGAAGTCCTGGGCAAACTGGTAGGCGACACGGCCACTGCGCGATCCGCGCTCCAATGCCCAGATCAACGCCAGCGGACGCGCCGCCTCGACCATGGCGGTGTTTGCCCCCAGCGACTGCAACCATTGCCCGACGATGGTCAGGTACTCGTCCTGACTGAACGGATAGAAGCTGACCCAGAGTCCGAACCGTTCAGACAAGGAGATCTTTTCCTCGATCACTTCGCCCGGATGCACTTCACCGTCATCGGTGTGTGAATAACTGAGGTTGTCCTTCATGTACTCGGGCAGAAGGTGGCGGCGGTTGCTGGTAGCGTACACGAGCAAATTGGGGGTCGGCGCAGCGATGGATCCGTCCAGAATCGATTTCAATGCCTTGTAGGCCGGCTCGCCATCTTCAAAACTCAGGTCATCACAAAAGACGATAAATCGTTCCGGCCGGTCAGCCACCACCTCGACGATGTCCGGAAGGTCGGTCAGGTCCGCCTTGTCAACCTCGATCAGACGCAGGCCCTGCGCGGCATAGGTATTCAGGATGGCCTTGATCAGGGATGACTTGCCGGTCCCGCGCGCGCCCGTCAACAGAACGTTGTTGGCCGGTTTTCCCTGAATGAACTGCAAGGTATTGCGCTCTATTTTTTCCTTCTGCGGATCGATTTCCTTCAAGTCGGCCAGCCCCAGAGTCGCCAGGTGGCGGACGGGTTCCAGGACACCGTGCCCGGAACTGCGTTTGCGGTACCGCCAAGCCACAGCCCGCGCCCAGTCAGGCGCCGCCAGCGGCTGTGGCAGCGCCGATTCGATCCGCGTCATCAGTTGTTCCGCCCGCGCGAGCAGGCGCTCAAAGGTTTCGTTCATGTCCTCAGGACCGATAGTCGGCGTTGATAGTGACGTACTCGTGGCTGAAATCGCAGGTCCAGACCGTGTCTGTCGCGGCCCCACGGCCCAGCCGGATCCTGACAGTGATCTCGTTCTGTTTCATGACCCGCTGTCCGTCCTCTTCCCGGTAAGTCGGATTGCGCCCGCCGTTCACAGCCACGTGGACATCGTCCAGGAACAGATCGATCAGGGACGGGTCCAGGTCGTCGATCCCGGCGTAGCCCACGGCAGCAAGAATTCGCCCCAGATTGGGATCGCTGGCATAGAACGCCGTCTTCACCAGCGGCGAGTGAGCGATCGCATAAGCCACCTGACGGCACTCAGCGCTGCTCCTGCCATCCTCCACGCGCACCGTGATGAACTTGGTGGCCCCCTCCCCGTCCCGGACGATGGCCTGCGCCAACTGCCGCGCAACGTCCATCATTGCGTTCTTGAGAACCAGGCCCAACCCCTGATTCAACGAGGCGAGCGGCTTGTGCGGTGCCTTGTTGGTGGCAATGACGACAAAAGAGTCATTGGTTGAAGTATCCCCGTCAATTGTGACGCGATTGAACGAACCTTCAGCCAGATCAAGGGCAAGCTGCTTCATCAGGGAGGGAGCGATGCAGGCGTCCGTGGCCAGAAAACCGAGCATGGTTGCCATGTTGGGGCGAATCATGCCGGCTCCCTTGCTCATCCCGGTGATCGTCACCGGGACGCCGTCCAGATTGATGACTTTGCTTGCAGCCTTCGGAATCGTATCCGTCGTCATGATGGCTTGCGCCGCCTGGCCCCAGTGATCCACATCCAGGTCAGCCAGAGCCGCCGGCAAGCCCGCCTCGATGCGTTCAACGGGCAAGGGTTCCATGATGACGCCGGTTGAAAATGGCAGAACCTGCTCCGGAGCGACGTCCAGATGCTTGGCCAATGAGGCACAGGTGGCCCGCGCCCGCGCCAGCCCCTCGGCACCGGTCCCCGCATTCGCGTTGCCCGTGTTGATCACCAGAGCACGGATCTGCGCAGCGGCGGCGAAATGTTCGCGGCAGACCTGTACCGGCGCCGCGCAAAACCGGTTGCGCGTGAACACGCCCGAAACGCTGGCACCATCCTCAAGCAAGATGACCGTCAGATCCTTGCGCTCCACCTTGCGAATGCCTGCTTCGGCCACGCCCAGGCGAACACCAGCTACGGGATGAAGGTCAGAAGGAGTGGGCGGGGACAGATTGACTGGCATGGTGTGACTTCCTGAAGAACTCGAATTGTCGGGAAATGGTGGTCGGGAAACACAAAACGGGCCTGGGCCCGCTTCGTTGTAAGATTCGCCGGTTCAGGCCAATCGACCGTGGCACTGCTTGTACTTCTTGCCGCTGCCACATGGGCAGGGATCGTTCCGGCCGACGCGGGGAATCTCATCACCGGTCGAGGACGCACCGGCCCCAGCAAGCGTCTGAACTTCACCAGTCTCCGTTGGCGCGGTATAGGTCACGTTGAAGATGTTCTCAGCGCGCTCTTCCATCGCGACCGCCGCTTGCTCCAGCTGTTCGCCAGATTCGATCCTGACCGTCATGAGCACTTTGGTGACATCGTTCTTGACGGCGTCTAGCAATTGGCCAAAAAGTTCAAATGCTTCCCGCTTGTATTCCTGCTTCGGCTGCTTCTGCGCATAACCGCGCAAATGAATGCCCTGACGCAGATAGTCGAGCGCACTCAGATGCTCCCGCCAGTGGGTGTCAATGCTCTGCAACAGGACCATGCGTTCGAACTGAGTGAAATTCTCACCGCCGATCTGCGCGACCTTGGCTTCAAATGCTGCGTCCGCCGCAGCAAGCACTTTCGCCAGGACCTCTTCCACCGTGATTGCCGATGCGGCCTGGATGGTCTCGCGCAACGGCACGCTGATCTGCCACTCCTCGGCCAGTACCTTTTCCAGACCCGCCGCGTCCCATTGCTCTTCAACTGATTCGATCGGAACATAAAGATGCGCCAGATCGGTGAAGCAACCTTCGCGCAACGACGCAATCTGGCCCGACAGGTCACTTGCATCAAGAATATCGTTGCGTTGCTGATAGATCACCTTGCGCTGGTCGTTCGAAACGTCGTCGTACTCCAGCAACTGTTTGCGAATATCGAAGTTGCGCGCTTCGACCTTGCGTTGCGCGCTTTCGATGCTGCGGGTGACGATGCCCGCCTCAATCGCCTCCCCATCGGGCATTTTCAGCCGCTCCATGATGGCTCGCACACGGTCGCCCGCAAAGATCCGCATCAGCGCATCGTCCAGGCTCAGGTAAAAACGTGACGACCCCGGATCCCCCTGGCGTCCCGAGCGACCCCGCAACTGGTTGTCGATTCGTCTGGATTCATGCCGCTCCGTCGCAATGATCCGCAGGCCACCCTGTCCAGTGACGAACTCATGCTCCTTCTTCCAGTTGGCACGCAGTTCCTCTACCTTGGCCGCCCGCGCGGCAGAATCAAGTCCTTCGTCGGCCTCCACGGCAGCGACAAGTTTCTCAATATTGCCGCCGAGCACGATGTCGGTGCCTCGGCCGGCCATGTTGGTTGCAATCGTGATCATCTTCGGCCGCCCAGCCTGCGCCACGATGTCGGCCTCACGCGCGTGCTGCTTTGCGTTCAGGACCTGGTGGGGGAGTTTTTCCTTGTCCAACAGGCCAGAGATCAGTTCAGAGTTCTCGATTGAGGTCGTACCCACAAGTACCGGCTGACCGCGGTCGTAGCACTCCCTGATGTCAGCGATCGCTGCGGCGTATTTTTCGCGTGCGGTCTTGTACACACGGTCCAGTTGGTCCTCGCGTCGGCTGGGACGGTTGGGCGGGATCACCACGGTTTCCAGTCCGTAGATTTCCTGGAATTCGTAGGCCTCGGTATCGGCCGTTCCCGTCATCCCAGCCAACTTGGCGTAGAGCCGGAAATAGTTCTGGAACGTGATCGACGCCATCGTCTGGTTTTCTGCCTGGATCGCCACGCCCTCCTTGGCCTCGACCGCCTGGTGCAGGCCGTCGCTCCACCGGCGACCGCTCATCAGGCGGCCGGTGAATTCGTCGACGATCACGATCTCGCCCTCCTGAACCACATAGTGCTGATCACGGTGGTACAAATGGTTGGCACGCAGCGCTGCGTACAGGTGATGCATCAGGGCTATATTGGCAGGGTCATACAGGCTGGCGCCTGGCGGAATCAGTCCGAACTCCGCAAGAATGCGCTCTGCGTTCTCATGCCCCATCTCGGTCAGAAAAACCTGGTGGGTCTTTTCGTCGAGAGTGAAATCACCTGGTGTGATGACGCCTTCGCCCGTGTGTGGATCGGCCTCGCCTTCTTGGCGTTTCAGCGATGGCACGACGCGGTTCATCGCCAGATACATGGCCGTGTGGTCCTCGGCCTGCCCGCTGATGATCAAGGGCGTTCGCGCCTCGTCGATCAGGATGGAGTCCACCTCGTCAACGATGGCGTAGTTCAGCGGCCGCTGGACCCGGTCCTGAACCTCATAGACCATGTTGTCCCGGAGGTAGTCAAAGCCGAACTCGTTGTTGGTTCCGTAGGTGATGTCCGCCTGATAGGCGGCCTGCTTTTCCTCACGGGACATGTTGGGCAAATTGACGCCCACAGAAAGTCCAAGGAAGTTGTACAGGCGCCCCATCCACTGTGCGTCCCGGTTGGCCAAGTAGTCATTGACTGTCACCACGTGAACGCCCTTTCCGGTCAGGGCATTCAGGAACACTGGGAGCGTCGCTGTGAGCGTCTTTCCTTCGCCCGTCCCCATCTCGGAGATCTTCCCGTTGTGGAGGGACATGCCCCCCAGAAGCTGCACGTCGAAATGCCGCATCTTCATGACGCGCTTCGAGCCTTCGCGGACAACCGCAAAAGCCTCGGCAAGGATCGCATCCAGGGTCTCGCCAGCCGACACACGGCCTTTGAGTTCATGGGTCTTCTCGCGCAACTGCTCATCGGTCAGAGCCTCGAACTGAGACTCCATCGCGTTGATTCGCTCCACAGTCTTGCGGTATTGCTTGAGCAGACGATCGTTGCGACTGCCGAAAATTTTGGTCAGGAAGTTGGTGGCCATGCGTGCAGGACCGACCACCAAACCTCTATGGCTGGCAGACGTCCGAAATCCCTAAGATTGGTTGGATTCAAGTAAAGGCGCCATCACCGATTGCAAGGGTCACTGCGAAATGGCAACGACGGCGCATCGGCGCATTTTACCTCTGCGGTGTCCGAGTCGGCCCGTTGGGCACCGCAGCCACTGCGACGGTTTGCGATGGCAGGTCTTGCCCTGCCTGCAGGAACTTATGGGGATCTTGCTGAACCCCCTGCACCAGCACCTCAAAGTGCAAATGTGAGCCCGTCGAACGACCCGTGGTTCCGACCTCGGCGATCTTCTGACCGCGCCGCACCAGGTCACCCTTCTTGACAAAAACCCGGGATGCGTGGGCATAACGACTGACGAGGTCGTTCCCGTGATCGATTTCGATCATGTTGCCGTAGGCTGCGTGGTACTCCTGAGTGACGACCACGCCACCGGCCGCAGAAAGGATCGGTGTGCCGGGATCAGCAGAAAAGTCCAGCCCCGTGTGCAAGGCCGACCGGCCGGTAATCGGGTCGATCCGCCACCCAAACGCTGAACCTAGGCTGACCGCAGAGACGGGTTGCTGCGTCGGAACCATGGACCGGCGAATCTTCTGATCGAACAGCCTCGACTCCATGACGGTCAGCAGGTCGGATCGCCGCCCCCCTTGCTGCTCGAGCTCGGCCAGCGTCGCCTGCAACTCTTCCAACGAAAGAGATGGCCCGGATACCAGTATGCCACCTCGCCCGAGGGGCGCTTTGATTTCAGCGGGATTCACGCCGGCCAGGCCAGAAACACGTTCGCCGAGCGATTCCAGTTGCATCATCTTGGCCTGCATTTCGCCAACCCGGCGAGCCATGGCATCCAGGTTTTCGCGCATGAACCGGTCACGCTGGTCGAACTCATCCTTGACCACCAATCTGACCAAGGAACCCACCACGGGCCAGCCCTCACGGGCGCCTTTAAGAAAAACCCAGTGATAGAGAGACGCTGCGACCAGCATGAGGCCCGTTGAAACGACAAGGCCCGTCAGCAGCAGCTTCGTTCCCGACAGGTGAACGGCCCGGCTTCTTGCCAGCCAGGCATCCGTGATAATCAAGTGCATTGATGTTCCCTCTCAAGCCCGCGTGACCGGACCCACCCATGAATCGCCGAAACCACGCTGTTTCTCTGCTACAGGCAGCCCAAGCATCACCGATGCTCGCCAACCTCGCCGAACTCGCGCGCGATTCACAGGAACGGCTCCGGACCGTTCAACCCCTTATTCCCGCCAACCTTCGGCCTTCCATCGTGGCTGGTCCGATTGAGGGCGATGCATGGTGTCTGCTGGTCAGCAACACGACCGCTGCCGCCAAACTGAGGCAACTGCTACCGTCCCTCGTTTCCACACTCAACAGCCGAGGCTGGACTGTCACCTCCATCCGGGTCAAAGTCCAAGCCCAGGGAACTCGCTGATCCTGGTATCTTGGCGCAATGGCCCCCATGGCCCGCCGTCTTCAATTGTGGACAACCGACCCGGGAAGGAACCATGAAAGAGCCACTGACAAAAACCACTCGCCCCATCCTGACCAGAATGCGCGTGGTGCGATTATCTGACTCGCACATGAGCCTGAAACCCGCATGAATCCTAGGTTTCCCAAGAATTCC
>NZ_JAKJEW010000038.1:0-34642 GCF_022705245.1 Candidatus Skiveiella danica
ACATTCTCCAGCAATGATCCTGAAGACATAACGCGTGAGATGCAAATTGGTTGTCATGTTTTTAGAGAAGATCAATAAAAAAGCATCGCATCGTCAACCAGCCAGAGATGTGGATCAAGAAGGAAGGCGCGTTCGAGGCCATTGTGTCGCCTGAAGTTTTTTACATGGCGCAGGGCATTATCCGAGCAAGGGCTCACCGGTTCAGCAACGAGGAGTTGATCGAAAAGCTGCGCAAGCTCTACCAGCACCGAGGCTTCCTGTCGGGCCTGATCATCGACGAGACGGAAGACATGCCCTCAGCCGCGGCATACATCCACCGCTTCGGAAGCCTGATCCGGGCCTACGAAGCCGTTGGCTTCACGCCGGACCGTGACTACCAGTTTCTGGAGGTCAACAAGTTCCTGCGCAAGCTTCACCCGGAAATCATCAATCACACCGAACGCGCAATCGCCAATCTCGGCGGCTCCATCGTGCGTGATCCCGCCACGGATCTCTTGCGAGTGAACCAGGAGTTCAGCATTTCGATCGTGCTGGCACGTTGCCAGACCCATGACAACGGGCGCCATCGATGGAAGGTCCGCTTTGACACCAGTCTGGCCCCTGACATAACGGTCGCGGTTCGGCTGGATCAACCCAATACGGCTCCTCTAGACTACTACCTGCTGCCGCGCCTGGACTTTGGCCTGCCACGCATACATTTGGCGGAGCACAACAGCATTGAGTTTGAGAGTTACCGCTTTGAAAGCCTGGACTATCTGTACGGCATGGCAGAGCGCACCCGGGTCAGGAGGGCGGCATGATCAAAGAGCATCCGTCCAGCAATCTCCAGATGATTCCGATCGACAAGATCGAAGTCCTCAATCCGCGCGACCGCAACGGCCGCATCTTCGATGACATCGTCGGCAACATCAAGAACATTGGATTAAAAAAGCCCATCACGGTCACGCCGCGCAAATACTCCGACGGTGAGGAAAGATTCTTACTGATCTGCGGAGAAGGTCGACTCAAGGCCTTCAAGTCCTTGGGCGAAACCACGATCCCTGCCATGGTCGTTAGGGTCAGCGACGAAGATGCCTTCATCATGAGCCTGGCCGAAAACATCGCCCGCCGCCAGGGGCGCACCCTGGAGTTGCTTGCAGGCATCGAACAGTTGCGCGATCAGGGCTACGACAAAAAAGCAATCGCCCAGAAGACGGGTCTTGGTCAGGACTACATTCATGGCATCCTGCAGTTGCTAAAAAACGGCGAGGAGCGACTGCTGATTGCTGTTGAAAGTGGTCGTATCCCACTCAACGCCGCCCTGACCATCGCAGGTGCAGGCAACAATGACAAGGATATACAGGCGGCCTTGCAAGAGGCCTATGAGAATGGTCAGTTGCGCGGCAACCACCTGATCCAGGCCCGCAAGGTCATCGAAAAGCGTCGGTCTCTGGGTCGAACCATTGCGAGGGGGGCACCGCGCAAAGTTCCGGATGTGACGTCCTCCAGCCTGATCCGAACGTACCAGCACGAGGTCGAACGGCAAAAGCTGATGGTCAAAAAGACGGAATTCGCGCAGCAGCGATTGCTGTTTGTGGCTGAAGCAATGCGCCAACTCATGGCCAATGAAAACTTCACCAACCTGCTGCGCGCCGAGGGGCTCGACAGCTTGCCGAAATACATTGCCGAACGCGTCTGGCCCGCAGGCAGCGCCTCATGACGCAAAGCAAACTGGGATTTATCCCTGACCCCATCACCGTTGCTTTCGACAAACTGTTGCCATCTCGCAAGGCCCCCGACGGACTCATAAGTTCTCGGAAGTTCAAGCAAATCATTTCGTCCATTGATGCCATTGGACTGATTGAACCTTTGACGATCGCCAAAGCGGACAAGACCAGCAGCATGCACCTGCTGCTGGATGGGCACATCCGAATGTTTGCCATGCAGGAATTGGGCTTCACTGACGCTCCTTGCCTGATCGCCAAAGACGACGAGAGTTACACCTACAACAACCGCATCAACCGACTGTCGACCATCCAAGAACATTTCATGATCCGGCGGGCGGTCGACCGTGGCGTCACACCGACTCGGTTGGCGAAATCATTGGAGCTGGATCTCGAGCACATCACCAAGAAGATCAACCTGCTGGACGGGATCTGTGCCGAGGCTGTTCGACTGCTCAGGGACAAGCATTTTTCAGCCAACCTGAGTCCGGTACTGCGAAAGCTGAAGCCGACGCGCCAGGTTGAGTGCGTCGAATTGATGGTGGCTACCAACAACATCACCGTGTCCTACGCCCAGGCGCTGCTGGCGGCGACGACAGCCAACATGCTGGTCAACGAGGGGGCCCCCAAGAAAGTCAAAGGTGTCACCGCCGATCAAATGGCGAAGATGGAGCGCGAAATGGCTAACCTGGAGAGTCAGTTCAAACTAGTCGAGCAGTCTTATGGGCAGGACGTCCTCAATTTGGTTCTTGCCAGGGGTTATTTGACAAAACTGCTGGACAACGAAGCCGTGATCCGCTTTTTGTCCCAGAACAACCCGGACATCCTGCGCGAGTTCTCAGGCATCGTCCAGGCGACGTCACTTGACAAATAGTGAATGCAGGCCCCCGGAATGCCCAAGGCGGACACGTCAAGTCCTTTGCTCGGCCCCTCCCTTGATGAGGCTACACCTGATGCGATGTCAGAAGTGGCCATCCATCGAAATGCGCCGCACCCACACCGGACTTGCCTCTACGGCTTGGTTGGCGAAGTGGCCTGTGCTGGCAGCGATGGGACAGAAACCAATCCCTTTGCCATCGCGGCCAATTTCATCACTTACCTTTCCTGTGCCATTGGTCGAGGCGTCTACCTGCCCATAGGAAATACTTGGCACCACAATCGAATTTTCTGCCTGCACATCGGGCGCTCGGGGCGTGGCCGCAAAGGCGATGCCGTGCAGCTGGTCTTGCGGATCGATCAGGCTCTGCGTGAGTTGGACTATCGGTTTGCACCGCAGATTCACCGTGGCGGCCTGTCCAGCCGCGAAGGCCTTGTGGCCCTGATGCACGACGGTTATCGACAAGGCAAACATGAAATTCCGGCGGTTGATGACAAAAGGCTGTGGGTAGTCGAATCCGAGTTCGCCAACGTACTTCACCAAGGGCGGCGCGACGGCAACACCCTGTCAGCCGCTCTGCGCGATTGTTGGGATGGCGTCGATCTCAAGCCCGCCACCAAGTCAAATCGGCTCTACGCCAGTCATCCACATATCTGCCTGAGCGGCGCTATCTCCCCCAGCGAATTGACGGCCCTGATTAGCGCCCGCGAGCTGACCAACGGCTTCGCCAACCGCTTCCTGATGATCTGGGCCGAACGAACACGGATACTTCCGTTCCCGAAGGAAACACCGCTGGCGACCGTCGAGCGGTTGGCGCGCAAAACTTTGGAGGTACTGGCCTTCGTCCGCGCCGACCGGCACGAAGAGCGCGACCATCTTCGGATGGAACTATCACCGCAGGCGCAATGGCGCTATGCCCAGCTCTACCGGAGTGAACTGAACGAAGACGTTGGTGACGCAACCGTCGGCGCGCTTCTGGAACGCCGCGCCCCGATGCTGCTACGCCTGGCAATGCTGCTGGCGCTGACCGATTTGCAAACGCGGATCGACGTACCCCACATCGACGCAGCGATGGCGTGGATTCGGCATGCCACTGCATCTGTCCGGTATGTGTTTGTCAGCGCAGCCGACGAAGCAAAGCTGGCCCAAGTGCTGGAAATGTCGAACCGCGTGCAGGCCTTCCTGCGCGAACGCGGGCAGGCCACGCGCAGCCAGATCAGTTCGGAATGCTTTCGGGGCAAAGTGCCCAAGGCCGTGATCGATGCCAGCCTGGAACACCTGCTGGCAGCCACGCCCTCCATGATCAACGTGCGGTGGGTCGATCGGCCTGCCGACACACCGGGCACACCGACGCGGGTGTACCGGCCCGTGTAGTCGGAAAGCTCATTTCGCTGGTTTCTGCACCCTGAATTGTTGGGATGTGAGCCGGAAACGCCGCCAAGAATTCCTGACTAACGCCGATTGCTTGTGTCACGTGCCCGCGAGTCCCATCAGACTGGCCAATTCCCTTTTGAAGAATGCCCCACGCGAGGTGTGAAAAGCGATCATAGTCTTTGACTTCAGCCAAACACTTCTTGTAGAACCATTCCTTTGACTTGAGTGCCATCGTCATACCCTTTGGAAGAAGAAAGCCACGTGACACGTGGCGTGGAAAAATCTCCGAATTCGGAGAACGAAAGAATTAACTACTACGGGGAGTTATCTCGACATAGCCAATCAAGTCAGCCGAGTAGCTTCCATCTCCGTTTGCTGCACCCTTATGCTTAATTTCTCGCTGCAGCGTTGGCTCAACTGCCTGTGAAAACAGATGGAGTCGCTGATCCGGAGTGAATCTCGGCGTGGCTGTCGGGGCCTGCAGGTAGCGTTCACATTGCCGTTCCACCGCAGGCACACGAGTGCCGTCTTGCTTGACTGCAATTGGCTGAACCACCACGCGGCGCTCTCCGTTCTTGCCGGAGGTCTCGACCATCCAAAACGACAGCAGGACTGGGTCGTCGACGTCGGCCGCAACAGCAATTCCAAGATCTTCCGGCGGCACGATGCGCCAGCGGCCAAGCTCTTCCTGCACGAGTGGGTGATCCAGCCCCATCAGCTCCACGTTGTCGTTACTCGTGGCCGTCTCTCGGTTCAATGTGAAGCGGGCCTTGCGCGCACCATCGGCGGTCACAAGGTCATAGGTCTCGTCGTCCACCTTGACGAGTCGCTGCTGTCGATCTGTCACTGCTGCCGACATGAACCGCACCAATCGATCCAGACTGGAGGACACATCAGAGAAGGGTTTGTAGTCATCGAGACTGAAGCCTTCGAGATCTTGGAACAGGTCAAACACGACCTGCCGCGCTTCACGCGAATTCGATAGGGCAGCTTCCAGTTCCACCTTTGTCCGCTTGAGCTCGGGGTCTGAAAGCGCCTCTTGGTACAGGCGGTCGTAGTTAAGCCGCTCGGAGAGTTGGCCAAGAATCTGTGCACGCAGGTCTTCGGCGACGTTGCCTTGATCATCGACCTTGCCGACCGTCTTGGCGATTTCCACCAGCTTCTCGTCCAGCATCAGGAAGATGCGGCCTTCGATGGTGTCGGACAGCACAAGGTTGTAGACCTGTGCCGTGTGGTTCTGTCCGTAGCGGTGGATGCGGCCGATGCGCTGCTCCACGTCCATCGGGTTCCACGGCAAGTCGAAGTTGAACAGGATGCGCGCGAACTGCAGGTTGATGCCTTCACGCCCAGCCGCCGTACAAACCAGCACGCGCGGGCCATCCTTCTGCCGGAAGCGGCGCTCGGCTGCAACCTTGGCACCGTGATCACCACCACGCAGCACCGCCACGCCCTGGCCGGGGAATGTCTGGTCGATCTCCCTCGCAATCAAGTCCACAGTGCCGAGGTAGGTGGCAAACACGACGATTTTTTCGCTCGGGTTCTGCCGCCATAGGATGCCCAGGCCGTCGAGCAGCTTCTGCGCCTTGGTCTCGCGCTGCTGCGGGAAGACCTTGAGTAGATCGCCAATGCGCAGCCGTTCTTCGGGTAGATGCAGTTCCACGACAGCCGATGCGGCTTCTTCAGCGTGGGCAGCTCCATATTCGCTGCCATAAGGGTCGGAGGCCAGTTCCAGCGCTTCCTCGTCCAGCTTCTTGACCAGTCGATACTTGAGATCGGCCAGCACACGGTCCACCTCGCTCCGGCCGATGCTGTCGCGTGCGAGGTTGAATTCTTCATGGATCAGCTCGCGGGCTTCATCGGTCAGCCGCTCACGCCCCTCGATGTCCAGGTCTTTATCCCGCAGGAATGCCTCGTGCAGCGTCAACATCAGCAGACGGCGTTTCATGGTGCGCCGCACGGCGGCGAAGCTCGACGCAGCAATCTTCTGGAAGATGGCCATCAAGAAGCCGAGGGCACGCCCCTGGCCGCCCTGGCGACGCGCAAGGTCGAAGCCGTCCTCCAGGTACTCGCGCAGCTTCTCGTAGAAGAGGCGCTCCTCCGGGCCCATCAGGAAGGACTCGGTATGCACCCAGCGTCGTGCAAACAGCGGCGAACCATCCGGCTGACAGGCGTCCGCCTTCGTGCGACGGAACATCACCGTGTTCAAGCGGTGCCGGTGTTCCAGCATTTCCTCGGGGCTGCCGAATAGCGTCGGGTTCAGCAGTTGCGCCAGCATCCAGAACTGGAAGTGATTGCCCTGGTGAGGCGTCGCCGAGAGCAGCATCAGGTCGCGGGAATGGTCTTTCAGCGCTTCAGCCAGCTTGTAGTTCTCGGTCTTCCTGACCTTGCCGCCATTGCGGTATGCCGTGAGGTGATGCGCTTCGTCGAACACCACCAGATCCCAACGCGGTGCATCCAGCAGGCGCTTGATGCGCGCCGGGCGCTTCAGGGTGTCGATGCTGGCAATCAGTCGGTCGTGCTTGGCGAAGGCGTTGGTCTTGCGGTCAGTGATGTCGCCCTCGGAGCCGAACACCTCGAAGTCGAGGTTGAACACTTCGTTCAGCTCGCGGTGCCAGTTGTTCACCAGACCCGCAGGCACCACCATCAGCGCCCGGGTCAGTTCGCCCCGGCTGGCCAGCTCCCGAAGAATGAGTGCCGTCTCGATGGTCTTACCCAGCCCGACCTCGTCGGCGATGAGGTAGCGTCGGGGCGACGCGGTGGCAATGCGGTGCGTCAGCACCACCTGATGGGGAAGCAGATCGATCTTGGCTGACGTCAGCGCCGACGCGCTCTCCATCACCGGCAGTGCGTGCGCCTCGTAGGAGAGCCACGCCTTGTGTGCCCGGTCGGCGTTGCCACCGACCGCACGCAATATGCGTTCGGTGCGAGAGAGTTGGCGGCGAACCGAGCCAACCGGCACACGGCGCTCACCAACGCCGAAAAACGCACGCAGGTAGCCGTGGGCGATCTGGCCGTCCCTCGGGCGCAGTGCCCAGCCCGTGGTGGTTCCCAAGTCAATCGCCAGTAACACGAGACACCGGGTTGGCGCCATGTCATCACCAACGCCACCCACATATACACCTACATCGACACCGGTATCGACGACGGCATCAGCCATCCTACGTAGGTCAGAGGGAACCTTAGTTCCCTTTCCTACGTAGTAGGAGGGGGGTTTGTTTCCAACTGGATTTTGGGTGAAATATGAATAAAAACAAGGACTTAGCTCAGTTGGCAAGTTGGCAAAACGATTTTTTGTTGCCAACTGCCAACTGAGCCTAAGTTGTTGATTCATATGGGAATCCAGTTGGCAGACTTCTGCCAACTGAATCCAGTTGGCAAAACCGGGGTTCCAGTTGGCAACACTTTTGCCAACTGGATTTGGCGCGTACATATGCGGGTTCATGCGCAAGCCTCCTTGTCATTGATGTCGTTTGGGTCGTCTTGGTAGATCCACACGTCCGCGCGCTCCACGGGCATGGCCGCGCCGGAATGTGGGCATTTAAAGTGGGTGGGCAGCACTGTGAAGTGCTGGATCAGCAACTCGCCCGTGGCTGGATCCGGCACGTCAAAAGGCAGGCTCAGCACCATGTCCTCAACGCACAGATAGCCGAACTTGTTGCGTCCAACCGGGGGCAGCCCGTACTGCGCTGTGTCGCGAAAGAACTTGATATAGCCCTGTGTGGCGAGGGCAGAAATACGCTCGCGGATCGTGCGCTTGCCTCCGAGGCCAGCCTTGCCCTCAAAGGCCTCCGCAAACTGGTTGGCGGTGTAACAACGCCCTTGTGCAGCCTGCTCAAACAGGATCTCCAAGATGGCGTCACGCTTGCGACGGCGCTCCGCATCAAGCCTTTCGCCATAGTCCTTGAGCACCAGGCGGTTGTTGCCATCCAGCTCGCGCCATTCGCCGTCGATCTTGTCAACGCTCTTTTGCGCGATAGCTGGACCATTGCGCAACTCGAAGGTCAGGCGCCGAATGGTGCTGAGCTCGTTGGGGCGGTCCAGCATCACGCCGGAGGTGTAGAAGCCGCGCAGGCTGCTCGCCCCAGCGAATGCCTGGAACGGGTCCTCCTCGAACTGCTTCTTGGTGAGCTTTTTGGTGTGGTGCACCAGGATCACACCGGCATCGGGATTGACCGCCTGGCGCAGCCGATCCACGCGCTGGGACAAGAAGAACAGCATTGCGCCGTTGTCGTTCTCACCGCCCGCCTCGCCCCCGTCGAACACATTTCGGATCGGGTCAATGACGATGATGTCGGGTGGATGGCCGTCGAAGGCATCGAGCATCGCCGGAATGATTTGCTTCAGACCGGCGTCATCCAGAACCAGCCGAAGCTGCGGTGTGGCGATAAAGTTGGCTCGAGCCAGCTCAAGCCCATGGGCTGGCAGCCGGATCTTCTTGGCCCGCTCGCGCAGGTAGTGGTACTGCACCTCGGCCTGCAGGTAGAACACACGCAAGGGCCGTGATGGGGTCATGCCCAGAAACGGCAGGCCTGCGGCCATGTGGGCGAGAAACGCCAGCAAGAAGTCGCTCTTTCCCACCTTGGGCGCGCCGCCCAAGACCGCCAGGCCACCGGGCGTAAGCACCCGGGGCCCGATCAGGTCCGCCGGCACCGGCGAATCATCGTCCAGCAACTGGGCCAGCGTAAACCACGGCAGCCTGGTCGTGGGCAACTTGATGGCCTGTCGCTCACCCTGCGCAATGAACGCTGCACAGTCAAAACCCTCAGCAACCCCATCGGCCGCATCCCACTTGGATCGCTTGTCGGGCGGAGGCACCAGGATCGCCACCGATGTGGCTCCCACCAGCGCGCAAGCGCGTGCCGCGTTCTGCGCGTAGTCCCAGCCCGCAGCGTCCAGGTCGGGCCAGATCAACACCTCCTTGGCCTTCAACGGCGTCCAGTCGGTCTTGTCGATCGGCGCCTTCGCCCCGTTCATCGCCGTCGTGGCGACAACGCCCAGCCCGATCAACGCATCGGCGCACTTCTCGCCTTCGACCAGCACGACCGTCCGGGCGGTCGCCACCTGCTGCAGGTTGTACAAAGGGCGGGGATCAGGTGCACGCCACATCCGGGCCCGAACATCCCAGGGACGGTACTCCTTGCCGCTGGGTGGGTCGTATCGGTAGACGCAGGCCATCAGCTCGCCCGCGGGCGTGAAGTAGTCCCACTTGGCCGTATGCGCCCCCAAATCATCGACGGCAGGCTCATGGCGAGCGTCACGATGAGCCTGGTGTGAGATAGGTGGCGCAAACCCTAGCCACTGGCGAACCTCGTCCAGAACCGCCGGGAAGTCATGCTGGGTGGAGCGTCCGCGCGACATCGCCCAGATGGCCAAGACGTCGCCGCCGTTGTCGTTGGAGAAGTCCTTCCACAAGCCCCGCCGGGGTCCTTCGAGCTCGACCACCAGGCTCTTGCCCTGCGAGCCCTCGACGTCCCCCACGTAGAACTTGCCACCCCGGCTACGCCCCAGGGGAAACAGGTAATGCAACACGGCCTCCAGCCGATCCAGCAATCCCGCGCGCAGCATCTCCCTGTCCGCGCTCAGGCCATCCCGCGGCTCCCCAGCGTCATTGAAGTCCAGCACGCGACCTCCCTTTCGGGGGCGTTGGCACGACCTCAGCGCCTTGACAAAATGTCGTCCATTGAACTACATTGGCGCCATGCAATTTGAGTGGGATGACAGCAAAAGCGAGCTTTGTTTCAGGCAGCGGGGGTTTGACTTTGCCTATGCGGCACAGGCGTTTTTTGATCCGATGCGCATCATCCGGCCCGATGACCGCCACAGCTACGGCGAAGAGCGTTACCAACTGATGGGCAAGATCGAGCAACGGCTGTTTGTGATCGTCTATACCCCCCGACAACAAGCCATGCGCATCATCTCGGCCCGCAAGGCCAACCAGCGAGAAATGACACACTATGAAGACCGTTCGCATGACGATTGACCCCAGCAAGCCCGCACCTGTCGCGCTGGGGCGCATTGATGCGGCCCGTGTTGATGGGACCACTGAGCAGGAACTGGCGCGCCAACAGGCCCAAGATGAGAAGGAGGCCATGATGGATGCCGCCCGCTTCGCGCGCCGGGTTCGCAAGCGCCTGGGGCTGACCCAGGCCGAGTTTTCTCGCCGGATCGAAGTCTCCCTGGACACCATCCGCAATTGGGAGCAAGGCAAACGCACGCCCACCGGCGCCGCCAAGGCCTTGCTCAAGGTACTGGATCGCAACCCAGAGGTGGCCCTGGCCGCGCTGCACTGAGTGCTGTGCCCGGTGCGCCCACTCATGACGCCACTCCCCAACACCGCTGCTGCCACGCACAGAACTTGCACTCCACGTGGGTGGGCGTCGTGGCAAAGCGAGGCAAGCTCTCGCCCGCATCGGTCGCGGTGATGACCTTGACTGCTCGGTCGGACATGCGCTGCGCCAGTCCGCCATCAAAGGGCAGCAACTCACACCAGATAGCCTGGGTGTCTTTGTTGACCGCAGTGAACAGGGCCGGGTTGGCTGAGACACCCGGGACAATGGCTTCCATGTAGGCCTGGTAGACCGCGACCTGTGCGGCATAGACCGGCTTGGATCGGGCCACACCCTGCTTGACCGTGTCGCGCCAGGACTTATCGTTCATGGTCTTGAACTCCCAGATGGCCGGGTAACCCATGCCGAAACCAGCCATATCCGCAGGCCCTGCGTTCAGGATGCCGTCGACATGGCCCCGGATCCGCCCGCCCGCCACAGAGAACCCGAACTGGCCACCCTGGGCTTTTCTGGTGAAGAGATCAAAGCCCGCCAAGCGCAGCCAGCGGATGGCCAGGTCCTCCAGCGTGTGGCCGACCTCAAAGATCCTCAGCAGGCGAGCCGAGAAGTCGCGCCCGTCGTCCACAGGCGCGTGGGTGTACTCGTACTGCAGCGCGCGCTCACAGGCCACGCCCAGACGCGATGCGCCGAGATAGTCCCTCGGCGTCTGGCCGGCGCGCTCCAAAATCAGCGCGCGATCGATCAAGTCGCTGATCTGGGCATCCAGCGTGGGCCGGTGATTGAAATCCAGCGTCACAGGACACCTCCCGCCTGGGTGGCCAGTTGCTGGCGGGTCAGGCGATCATCAAAGAAGGCGCGCTCGCGCGCTGCCTGGCGTTCATGCTCGATGAGCATGTGCTGCTGGTAGGCTGTGACCACCACCTCAACCAGGGTCAAGACCTCCTGGCGGCTGTAGTCGGCCAAAGGACGCCCCATTCCAATGGAGCCCACATACTCGCCCAGCGGCGACAGGCAGGCACCCATGGCCGAGGTTTCCATCTCAGTTGGATCTGTCATCTTTCCCTCCGTCTTTTTCATGAGCGCTGAGAACGCGTTTTGGCAGCGGCGAGAGCAAAACACCCACCGATCCGAATCACGACGCGGGTCACCGCGCTTGAGCCTGGGGTTGAACCAGCCCAGGCCTCGGGCTTGGCGCGAGCACACCGCACAGGCCATGCGCAACATGCCGCGCGCCATCCCTGCCTTCACGCCGCCTCCCGGCAGGCGTCATTGGCCGCCACCACCAGGCGCTGGATCTGGCTCTTGTTGAACTGAAACGACAGCAGCGCCGAGGCCTGGTAACGCGTGAGGCCAAAGTCAGCGCGCATCGGCTCGGGTAAATAGCGCAGCTGCTTGTCGGTCGGGGGCTCGTTCAGCCAGCGCCGTGTCTTGTAGGCGGAGTCGGCCGACTCGTGGTCGTTGAGCCAGTCGTCGGCCCGGGCCATGCAGACCGTGCGCTTGCCGACGCCCAGCAGGTGCGGCCTCAACTCCTTACCCCCACCGACGGCGTGCCAGCGGCCGTTGAGAAAGAAGATGCCGCCCCACGCGTTAAAGCCTGTGGCCATCAGTGCGTCGTCATGCCCAAACAGGTCGCACCAGCGAAAGTTGGAGCGCTTGAGCAGGTCGATCTCGCTCATCACGAAGTCCGCCAGCACGCCCAGTTCCTGAGGCTGCCGCTCCCATACGTGCCCACACAGGGGACACTCCATGCAGGCCAGCGGAACGATGGCGCCGCAATCCGGGCAGTCCTTGGTTGGCGCCGCACCTTCGCCCTGATGCCCGTCGAGGTTGATTTCCTGCTCGATCGAGCCGTGCATCAGGCTGGCCGTGCCGAAGTCCAGCACGATGCACTCGGTCTTGATCAAGCCCGGGAACTCATCAGGGTCGACAGTGCGCAAACCACGACCGACCATCTGGATGAAGGTGGACTTATAGGAGCTGGGCCGCAGCAGAACAACGCAGCTGGTGGGCGTGTAGTCGTAGCCTTCGGTGAGCACCGCCACGTTGACCACCACCTGAGCACGCCCAGTCTCGTAGTTCGCCAGTCGCGCCTTGCGGTCCACATCGGACAGCTCACCGTGGATGAACACGGCGTGCACGCCTGCGTCGACAAACGCATCGCAGACGTTTTGGGCATGGGCCACCGTCGAGCAAAAGACGATGGTCTTGCGCGAGGATGCGTTCGCCTTCCAGTGCTTGATCACCGCTTCAGTGATCAGCTGCTTGTC
Organism: Candidatus Skiveiella danica; assembly: GCF_022705245.1. Classification (NCBI taxonomy): domain Bacteria; kingdom Pseudomonadati; phylum Pseudomonadota; class Betaproteobacteria; order Burkholderiales; family Comamonadaceae; genus Candidatus Skiveiella; species Candidatus Skiveiella danica. Next base: position 12,509 of record NZ_JAKJEW010000038.1, read on the forward strand.
GAGAATGGAGGCGACCTCGTCCATGTCGAAGTCCATCGCGGTGCGCCGGACATGGCGCAAGGCGTCCTGCACGCCGACGTCGATCACGAAGGTGCGTGGCGCAACAAGGTGCCCTGCCGCGATCATCTCGCCCAGCGTGATCTGGTCAGCGACGTTGGAGAAGACCTCGCGCAGGCCTTGACCGTCGCCCCGATTGGGAGTGGCCGTCAGGCCGCAGATCACGGCCTTTGGATTGCGGGACTGGACCTCGTCGATGACCGCTCTGTAGCTCGGTGAGGCGGCATGGTGCGCCTCATCGATGACCAACACGTCCAGCGAAGGGATTTGGTCGAGGTTCGCCCTGCGTGAGAGGGTCTGAACCATGGCGAAGGTGGCACGGCCCGCCCAGGATTTCTCATGGGCATCGACTACCGAAGTTGAGACCCCGGGATTGACCCTTGAGAACTTGGAACGGTTCTGCACGGTCAGCTCGCCGCGGTGCGCAAGGATGCACGCCTTGGCATCAGGATCCTCGAGCATGCTGCCAGCGACCGCTGACAGCATGATGGTTTTTCCCGATCCCGTGGGTGCGACAGCCAGCGTGTTGCCGTATTGATTGAGGGCTGCGAGGGTTCTATGGACCAACAAGGCTTGGCGGGGGCGAAGCATCATGGTGGCAACTCCTTATTGCGCCCAGCTCGGAACGCCCGGCACCGGGGGGCGGCCCGCGGCCTGCGCATAGGGGTTTGGAGCCGGTGCTGCAGGCGCAGCAACCGGACTGCGTGGCGACCCCATTGCGGCGGCATAGTCCTTGTGGTCGGGCGTGACTGCTGACTTGATGACGCTCTTGTCCTGGCCGTTCTGGTCTTTTTCCCAGTCGACCTTGCCCAGGAACTCGATGCCGTCCAGGTCGCGGAATCCGCTGATGCGACGGGCGTTTTGCGCAGCCGGGCTCGCATCGCCCGGGTGGACGTTGCGTGCCGAGTTGAGAATCGCCTTGACGAAAGTGCGGCCCATGTTGGCCCACTCGGGTCCCTTGGGGCTGTGCAGGCCGATGAGCGACCACATCTTGCGGCGTGCGAACTCGCCCTCGGTCACCACGAACTCGCAGTTCAGGTAGACAGAGCCGGTGTTGGTGTTGCGCGTGGCGTAGCCGCCGGTCCAGCCCTGCGAGGCATCGTCATGGCCGCCGGGTTTGACCGTCATGCGCACGCGCACCAGCGCGCCCTTGGGGATGAGGTCGAAGGAAGCTTGTTCGCTCGCGGAATTGAAATCGAAGTAGTTCACGATCAGGACTCCTGAATGGGGTTGAATGAAGCGGGTGTGGCGGTGGCAGTTACGGCGTCGGCGGGCACAGCGGTCACGGCAGCTGAGGCGATGGCTTGCGGTCGAGCGAAGTCGAGGCGCTCATTGGCGGGTTTGGCGGGGCCTGCTATCTTTTCCATCAGGCGACCCAAGTGCGGCTCCTCGATGGCATCGAGCCGTCCGGAGCGATCCTTGGCCGGATAGCCCCAGGTGTTGAGCGTGTGGCAGACAAAGGCGCGGGAGCTGGCGCCCTCATCGCTCTTGATCTCTGCCAAGGTCAGCACTTCGTCGACGATGCCGGGCAGCTCCAGGCCGGTCTTGGAGCCATCGATCTGCAGCGAGAAAACACGCCGGTTGAAGTCGTCCAGGGCCTCGTTCAAGATGCCGACGAACCAGACGTTCTTGCGCCGGGTGTGCTGCAGATGGGTGAGCCAGCCGATCATTTCCTGACCCATCAAGCCGTACGCGCCGCGGCTGTCGGGCTTGCCGGTTTTCTCGGAGAAGGCTTGAGGCTGGCCCTTGCTCCACTGCAGACACAGGCGTCCCGCCACGGTGATCGAGTCGACGAACACGGTGTCGTACTTGTCCATGACCGTGGGGGCTCCAAAGCGCTGGCACACGGCATCGAAGTGCGCCTGGCTGTAGGGCTGCTCATCGCGCAAGGCCGGGTTCGGCCCGCCAATGAACACGGCAAAGTCGCGGCACTCCTGCCAGGTGCGGGGCCGGATGGTGTCGCCGGCCCAGCCCTCCACAGCGAGATCGCCGGCTTCGAGATCGAAGAACAGCGTGGCCGTGGGCTTGAGCGTCCACAACTGCGACGTCTTGCCAATGCCGCTCTTGCCAACAAGTACCCCTTTGACGCCGCGGGGCTCGGCCAGCCGCTGATCAGCGGTGATGATTGGGAGGCTCATGTCATCTCTCCTTGAATCAGGGCAAGGCGGAAGTCGGGCTTGCCGGTTTTGAGGGTGCGCGCCGGTGCAAACGCGCTCTTGAGCGATTCGGGCCAGGCGTTGAACTTGGTCTCCGAGACGCGGTAGCTGATCTCGACGTATTCGGACGGCTTGTCTCCGTTGGCCGTGATGCGGCGCACCAGCTCGGCCAACTGCGTCTGGTTCCACTCGACCTTCTTGGGCAGATCGGCCGTGATGCGGACGTAGCCGTCATCGAAATGCACAACGCCGGTGTCCTTGCCCACCGCCAGACGCAGCTGGTGGGCACGCTGGGCGTACCTGTGATCCAGCGCGCGATCGACGTGCTCGACGATGGCCTTGGCGTCAGCCAGCAGATCGGCCGCGTCGTTCTTCAGTTGAAAGAGCGACTCGCTGGAGCGCTCTGCGAGTTCGCCGGCTGGCGTGGCCAGCACTTGATCGAGGGTGAGGTGGCTCATGCGGGACCTCCCGCGACCACATGCTCAGAGGTGCTCTTGCGCAGGCTGCCGGTCTCGAACGCTTCCACGTCCTCGACGCGGTACAGCACGCGGCCCTGCAGTTTCAGAAATACCGGCCCGATCCCCTCGGTCCGCCAGCGCTCCAGTGTGGCTTCGCTGACGTCCCAACGGTCGGCCAAATGGCGTTGGTTGAGGTGTTTGACACTCACGTTTTGGTCCTTTCAAGTGGTTGAGAAAACGTGAGGAAAGTTTCGGAAACGACCGGTGGGCAAAGGGGTGGGCAAAGAGGCGCAAAGGGGTGGGCAAATCGAGCAAATGCAACTGCCAGAAACAAAAAAGCCCGGAGGGTTAGTCCGGGCCGAAGTTGTAAGGCTGCTTTTGGAGTGGATCAGCCTTTGGGCGGGTATGGATCGTTGCCATAGCTGTTACGGTCGCGGATGCGCCCATCCCTGCCATGAATCAAGACCTCACTTTTTTGGTTGATTGCGATTTGTCGCGCAGCACGCTCTGCATGAGCTTGCGTGTCATGCAACGAGGTGTCGCGGGTATTACCTTCGCCACGAACGGCCCACTGGTCGTCACGACGAACTACATGCTGATTTTTTCCTGTCATTTTTGATCCTTCAGAAATCGATTGATGAGGTGGCGTTGTGGCTGTACTGATCGGTTCACCCCCCCTCTGATGTCAAGTAATCCGGGTGTAGCCAGTAGTACCCCTTCTGGTCTGACTCCACAAAGGTCGCGAACACCTCAGCGTGCCGCTTCTTGATGTCAGCGAACCTGAAGTTTTCGGGGATCTCAAGCGCTTTGGCAATCTGTCGCTTGTGAACTTCATCGCCATCAGCTTCAAGCAGTACCTTCAGAAATTTGAATACTTGTGGTGAGAGGGACACCTCTACGCCCCCGATCAACGTAACCTGCTTGGCTTCCAATAGACGCAGCGATGTTTCATCGGATGCCTGTGCTGGAGCAATGCCATCGACGTAGGCTTCGAGGTTTTCTATGACCAAGCCTCCCTTGCGGAGTTGAGCAACGGCCCCCAGTGGCACAAATATCCGGCTCCCAAGACGGCTGCGGTGGAGAATGACGATGTCACTCGTGGTGATGATCACATCAGATCCAGGTGCCGCACTTTGATCAAGGGCACTCCCCACGCCGTCCTGATTGACCACCAGCTGGCATCCGAAAAACAGACTATGGCGACGCCGCTTGAATTCACGCTCGCCCAGATGCCACAGCACACCCTTGATCACCTCCGTCACTGAATACCGTGATTTCAGTCCCAATGCCACATTCAGCCACTCAGCGACCTTGGTCGGGCTTGCCTGCCAAAGACGTGCCCGCTCCTTTGGCAGCTGCACCCAGCCGCACTCACAACAGTAAGCACGAGCGCCGATTGGTGATCCATGGGGCGTCTGTTCTGGTCTGATTGAACCACTCATGCAGTCAGGACACAGCACTGCATCGGCGATTTCATGAGACAGGCTCAGTGCCTCAACATCTCTCAGATGTTTGAACACATCGGCCCGTCCATCAAGCCACACTGCATCCGGCAGAAGATGATGACCTGGTTGCTCAAGCAATTTGGTCATCTCCGCCAATGCGGGGGCATTGATCGGCCCCACGATCAGGCTCCTTCAACGGCAGTCACAGGTTGATCGGTTAATTCGACAGTCGGTGGTCCTTGCATCACGCCCAAGGCAAGCACGAGCTTCTCCGCAAGTTGAGCATCAGCTTCTTCCATATCCCGCAGGTTGCAAATGCCTGTCGGCTTCAGACCGACGTGAAGCGCCCGGCCTTTCTTGGAGTCACCCTCTGGCGCGAAGTACAGGCTCACAGTTGCGCTGATGAAGTTGAACCCCGTGCCCATCAGCGTCGTGGTGTGCTGAAAGCGGACACACTCCAATGCATCGGGTGCTTCCTTCTCTGCCGGGGGCTTGACCACGTAATCACACAGCGGCTTTTGAACCGATCGGACCCGGCATTCGGACAAACGGACCTTCAGAACCCCATGATCAAGCAAATCTAATCCACTGTGCTCGTCCGGATTGACGCCATCCCGCAGCCGATTGAGCAAGAAGAGCGGTTGACTCACGGTCAGCGGTTCCAAGAGTTTCTTGAACACATGTGTGCCCAAGGGAACGAGCAGCTTCTGACGTGCCTTCTCGCCACCTACGACCAACAAGTCAATCACGCCATTTTCGGGATAGATGATTGCTGTCATGCGCAAGGGTGGGCGCACATCACGCCACATCGTTTTGTCATCTGCCCCAAACTCAAGGCTGCGCTGCAGGTTGTCTTCAACACGGATGTCCAACTGAACTCCCCCATCAAGATGGCGTGTCAGTACGTCGATCTCACAGGCACGGGGTCGCCCCTTTTTCGGCGTAAAAGCTTCGGCAAGCGCTTTGCGCAGGGGATCAATATCGACAGCTTCAAGGTGCAACTCTTGCCCAGGCGGAAGTTGGATGCGACGCCATGTGCGCTTGCCAATTTCCGCATCAGCCTGAAGAATTGACTCAGCCTCGGAAAGCTTGGCAGGCCAGTTGATCAGCGCCCACAGTGCCCGTTCGGCATCACTGATGTGGTGCTCAAAGTCGTCCAGCATCGCGTGGCCCAGAGGAACTGTGTTTCGCAGTGCCTGGACCCCGCGCACATTAGCCAAGAATTTCATGCGACGCAGTTCGGCGTACACGGAACCCAACCGCACATCATCCAGGGCATCGAATCCTTTCTGGATGCTGGACTGAACCTCCTTCTCGGGCTGGTTCCAAGTTGCGTCCTCATGCAATTCGATGCTTCGGGCCTTGAAGTAAAACTCCCAGTACTGGTTGCGCACCTGGCGCACAAGATCACGATAGTTGAAGGCGGCCATGGTTTTATTCCTTACAGGATGGCCGCCGTGCCGATGGCTTATTCCGCGCGAGGCCTCAATTGAAGATACTGACACTCAACCCCAGAAAATACCAACAAACCAATAGATAAAAATGCTGCTATATCGGGTGTTTGCGTAAATGTAAGGGTAAATGCTTATCTTGTAAAGTGGCCGAATTTCGTTCGAAATAAAGTAACATTGAGGGCTGGAATTTTGTCAAGTGTGCAAGCCTTGCTTGCGCCTTTTTGAGTTGGAATGATCGTGGCAACCCCTCTAGGCGAAAAGATTAGAAAACTTCGCAAGGAAAGAAAGCTGAGCATGGATGCTCTAGCCGTCAAAGCTGAAATGAGCAAGAGCTACTTGTGGGAATTGGAAAACAGCGATGACGTCAATCCTACAAAGGAAAAAGTCGCGCGGATTGCCGCTGAACTGGATACGACACCAGAGTTCTTGTTCAACGATCCGCAGGTTGACCAGCCTGTGGATGCCTTTGACAAGGCATTCTTCAGGAACTACAAAAGCCTGAAGCCCGAAACCAAGCAGCAGTTGCTTGAAATCCTGAAAACCCTAAAGAAAACCCAAGGATGACGTCGACTGCACTTGGGCCGATTCCGTGGGCAGGTCGCTTGAGCAGGATGCTCGACGGGGTGCATGCGATCCATGGCGGATTGCGATATCCGGTAGACGTTGAGAACTTGATTCCAGAAATTCCCGGTGCGTACAGCACAGGCGAGCCCATCGTTGTGCAAGGTCAGGAACTCGATCCGGAATTCGAAGGGGCACTGTTCAATTTGAACCCCGATCAACCAGGCAAAGGAAGCTGGGCTGTTGTTTACAACCAGGCGATTGAATCGGCGGGGCGCATCCGATTCACCCTTGCACATGAGCTGGGCCACTATCTGGTCCATCGTCATCTCCATGGCGAGTTCAACTGTAGCGAAGCCGATACGCTGCATTGGGACTCACCAGAGAGGCAAATGGAGAGACAGGCCAATGAATTTGCGTCCTGCCTGCTGATGCCACGGAAAGACTTCGAGGCGCAAATTGGCTCCAGCCACATAGACCTCGATGTCCTGGGCACTTGCTCGAATAGGTATGGGGTATCGCTGACTGCAGCCATTTTGAAATGGCTTGAATTCACATCAACACGGGCTGTTCTGGTGATGTCCCGCAACGGTCGGGTCCAGTGGGCGTGCGGCAGTGAATCGGGCAAGTGGCTATCGATCGCTTTGAACAAGAAACGAAGCGACGGGCAGCGGACCCGCCTTCCCTCAAACTGTGCCACTGTCCTGCAGACGGGTTCCAATGTCGACCGACAGGGTACTGAACTGGATGCCAGGGTCTGGTTTCCCAACGAGCCATCGGGCATGGCCCTGCGCGAAATGCGGGTGGTTTCAGATCAATACCGGCAAACGATGGCCCTGCTTGTGTTGCCCGCTGAAATCAAGCCCTGGGAGCGGGACCAGACTAAAGAGGAAGACGGACTGGAAGACACCTACAACAGGTTCATCCGCAAGGGACAGCTCCCTGTGCCATAAAAGCGTTTGACCACGCTCCACAAGCAATTCCCAGTATTTCGCTTGCTACCGTTTTCGCATTAGCCCGCATCCACCAGCGTTCGCCCGCAACTCCCTCATGGCGTTGGCCACGGTCCTTCAGGACAATTTTGCTTCTAGCAAGTTGGACAAAAAGGACCGGTACCCAATGCATGAAGTCAACCAGTCACCGCCTGAGCGGATGACGCCCGAGCAGCGTCGATGCGAGATCGCATCCATCCTGGCCAGAGGACTGGCCCGCCTGCGGATGTCGCCCGCAGTGCCGCCCGCAAACAACAGCGCCGAGCGCGAGATTTCACTTGCCTTCTGTGCCCACCAGAGCGTTCATTCAGACCCCGTCAACAACCGACAAACGGAGTCCTGATGAGACCGCTAAAAGCACCACCCGCCACGCCAGCCTCGGTTGCGGCACAAATTGCCCAGTTGCCTGAACTCGCCATGCCTGAGATCAAGTCGCTGTGGAAGAAGCTCTTCCACGCCGACACGCCCAACAGCAACCGGCAGTTCTTGGAACGCCGGATCGCCTACAAGCTGCAGGAGATCGAATTTCGCAAGGTGGATCCGAATCTGCTCGATCGCAACAAGCGGCGTATCGCTGCCCTGATGGAGAACGGCAAGGTCACGATGCGTGACGCTGACTACCGGCCAGTGGCCGGCACCATGCTCACCCGCGAGTACCAGGGCCGCGAGTACCAGGTAATCGCCACCGCCGACGGAAACTACGACTTTGAGGGCAGACGGTACGAGAGCCTGTCGCCCATCGCGCGCGAGATCACGGGCACTCGTTGGTCGGGCCCCCTGTTCTTCGGGCTCAAGGTAAGGGCTGCGCAGAAGTCGCCCGCCAAGAAGGGAGCGCGAGCATGACCGAGACACTTAAAAAACGGGTGCGCTGCGCCGTCTACACCCGCAAATCCAGCGAAGAGGGCCTGGATCAGGAGTACAACTCGATCGATGCCCAGCGCGATGCGGGTCACGCCTACATCGCCAGTCAGCGGACCGAAGGCTGGATTCCTGTGGCGCACGACTATGACGACCCGGCGTTCTCGGGCGGCAACATGGAGCGCCCTGCCCTCAAGCGGCTGATGATGGATATCGAGGCGGGGAAGATTGATGTGGTGGTGATCTACAAGATGGACCGCCTCACCCGCAGCCTGGCCGACTTCTCCCGCATGGTCGAGGTGTTCGAGCGCCAGGGGGTCTCGTTTGTCTCCGTCACCCAGCAGTTCAACACCACCACGTCCATGGGGCGGCTCATGCTCAACGTGCTGCTGTCGTTTGCCCAGTTCGAGCGGGAAGTGACCGGTGAGCGGATCCGCGACAAGATTGCAGCGAGCAAACGCAAGGGTCTGTGGATGGGCGGCGTGCCGCCCCTGGGCTACGACGTCCAGAGCCGCAAGTTGGTGCTCAATCACCCGGAGGCCAAGCTGATCCGTCACATCTTCCAGCGGTTCGTCGAACTCGGCTCCAGCACCAAGCTGGTCAAGGAGCTCAAGCTCGATGGCGTGACCTCAAAGGCCTGGACCACGCAGGACGGCAAGGTGCGCGCCGGCAAGCCGATCGACAAGGGGCTGATCTACAAGCTGCTAAACAACCGGATCTATCTTGGCGAGTTGAGCCTCAAGGACCAGTGGTACCAGGCGGAACACGCGCCCATTGTTGATCGCGACCTTTGGGGAAGTGTCCATGCGATCCTGGCCGTCAACCGTCGTACACGTAGCAACATGACCCGTGCAACGACGCCGTTCCTGCTCAAGGGTCTCGTCTTCGGCAATGACGGCCACGCCCTGACGCCCTGGCACAGCACCAAGAAAACAACCGGGAAACGGTACCGGTACTACCTTCCCATGCGTGACATCAAGGAGCATGCGGGCGCATCGGGTCTACCGCGTCTGCCGGCGGCCGAACTGGAGTCAGCGGTATTGAACCAGTTGCGCAGCATCCTGCGCGCGCCAGACCTGCTTACCGATGTCCTGCCGCATGCCATCAAGCTGGATCCCAGTCTGGATGAGGCGCAGGTCACGGTGGCCATGACCCGCCTGGACGCCATTTGGGATCGGCTGTTCCCGGCCGAGCAGACCCGGATCGTGAGGCTGCTGGTTGAAAAGGTGGTCGTGTCGCCCAATGACCTTGAAGTCCGGCTGCGCGCCAATGGCATCGAGCAGGTGGTCATGGAACTGCGGCCAGAGCGCACGGTGTCCGAGCGCGAGGAGGTGCTCGTATGAATGGTGTGCGCATCCATAAGACGGGCGATGCCGAGGTGATGCAGTCCAGCGACGGCAGGTTGACCTTGTCGGTGCCCATCCTGTTCAAGCGCCGCGGCGGGCGCAAGCAGGTCACGCTGCCCAATGGGGAGCCTGGAATTGCTCGGCCATGGGACACCGCCGCCACGCCACTGCAAATGGCATTGGCCAGGGGCCACCGATGGCTGGGCATGCTGGAGTCCGGCGAGGTCGAAACCCTGACGGAGATCGCCAGGCGCGAGGGGGTCGACAACAGCTATGTGAGTCGGATGGTCAACCTGACCACGCTGGGGCCGGACATCGTCGAGGCCATTCTGCAGAACGCGCTGCCAGACCACCTGACGCTATTTGATATTGCTGTGGATCCGCCGGCCTTGTGGGAAGCGCAGCGCCTGCGGATATGGGGACTTCAGGCCAACTTGTAGGCGCCCTTGTCATCTGTGAGGATCAGGCCATCCTTCTTCAGGCGGGCCAGCGAGGCGCCAACGGAGCCCGCTGGAATGCCGGAGCCCTTGGCCATGGTGGCATGGGTCAGCGGCTTCCAGCTCTTTCTGTTGAGCTGAGTCCTGAGGAAATCCAGGACCGTAGCGTGGTTGCCCGCTAACGCCTGTGTCGAAGTCTCAGCATTGGCGCTGACCTTGCCATTGCTCCGCTTCGGGAGCTTTCTGGCGCCCTTGGTCTTGACAATGACTTCCTTGATGATTGCCTCATCGACTGCATCGCCACGGGTTGCCGGCCGGTGGCGTGGGGCATGGGGCAAGGCGGCAAGGACCTGGATCTCGCGTGCTTTCAGGGCGGAAGCGGTCTCGTAGATCGTCTTGAATTGCTCTTCGATGGACTGGACTTCTTGGGCCAGCCGGGCGAGGGTCTTCCACTGGGCAAACAGCTTGTCGTTGCCAGCGCCGAAAGGCTGCTCGACGACTGCGGAGGCCACCAACTGCCCCTGCTGTGCGACCGCCTCGACCAGAGCCTGGCGGGCTGCGTCGATAGACTGACCGGCTTGTTGGATGAAAGATAGGGTGTCAGCAGTGACGGACATGCGAGAAATCCAAAGTAAGTGGCGGAACATGCCGCATCCAAAGTCTACCCTCCCTGATATCTTCGTCGGCAATGGATAAATCAGCGGTCAGCATGACATCACTTACGATTCGACAGCGAATGGCGTCGCTACTCCAGAAACAGGAAGGAATCTGGTCACTCTCTCACGCAATGTAGTTGAGGGATGATAGGGTATTGCACCGCTAAATTGTTCAAAGGATACATATCGCACAAGTATTCAGTTGGTTGTCATTGGCTCCTGAAATCTCAATAGTAGGTGGTGGCGCGCCTCAGAAGAAGCGCACAAATCGGTCAAATCAGGCGAACTTCAACATCACGCGCATGTTTTCTATGCGCACCTCATAGGTCTTGATGTTCTCGGTGAGCGGTGCGCACAGGGCTTTTCCAGTGCACACATCAAACTTGCCCTGGTGCAGGGGGCACTCAATTTCCCGGCCTTCCAGAAAGCCGTCGCTCATGCGCGCATGGCCATGTGTGCAGACGTTGTCAGTGGCAAAAACTTCACCTTCAACTTCGTATAAGGCAATCTCCTTACCACCCACTTGCACGCCAATCACATCACCCTCGGGCACATCCGCCAGTGCGACCGCATCGATCCAGTTTTCAGACATGCTGTGTCCTTAGATGGGATAGATGATGGAGTTGGCAATCATCTCGCTGTCGTACACGCACAGGCGCGACTGGAACTTCAGCCCCTCCGGTGTGCGCACAATGACGTCGTGGTAGTAGCCGACATTGAAGACCGCGGAATCCCCGTCGTACTTGGTGCGGATCACGGTGTAGTTGGCTTCCGAGGTGATGCGCTCGCCATAGATGTCGCGTTCCACCTTCACCACGCGCGGCGTGCCCACGATGTGGCGCTGGTAGTAGGGGTCGTGGTACATGGTTTCCTTGACGCCATACACGCGGTCGCGAATCATGTTCTTGCTCTCCAGCGCCAAGAGACACAGGGGCAGACCCTGATCGAAGTTCTCGCGCGGTTGCAGGCGGTAGGTGCCTTCTTCCACAAAGAACTCGGGCCATTTTTCCCACTCAGCCGAGTCGCAGACCATGGCGTAGTCGCTGTAGAGGTTGAGCAGTTCGAAGTAAGTCTTGAAATCGATCATGTCTATTCCCCCATCACCTTTCGCCAGTAGTTGTACATGCCACGAATCAGGGTCTCGGTGACCATGTGGTCCGCGTCCGCAATGTCGTAGCCGCCCATCTCGATGACCGTGCGGTGCGCCGGCTTTTGCTCAAAGCCTTCTTGCGACCACTCAATCACTTCTCCGTCGTCGGCCGATACAAACCCTGCGGGACCGAACAGATTGGCCTGGATCAGGCGGCGCTCTTTCATCTCGGGTGTGTCGTCGGCAAAGCCGAAGTGGGTCCAGACAAAGTCAAACGAGCCGTGTCCGTTGGGCTGGATGTGACGGGTGGATACGCTGTTGACCTGCTGCTGAATGATCACGCTCGGGAAGATAGTGGTCATGACAGCCGTTGGGCCGCCCCACCAAGGTTCAGGCACGATGTCCAGCAAGCGCGGATCGTTGACCTTCATCTGGTCCTTGAAGCTGTCCACGCCGGACACCACATCGACGTTCTTGCCACCCTGGCCGCGTGTGGAAATCATGGCGGCATGTCGGAAGTGTTCGTCCATCTTCAGCTCGGACTTGTTATCGGCGCGCCACAGACCGAAGGTGGAGAACCAGGTGTGCAGCAGGCCGGGATGGTAGGGGTCCTTGATGTTTTCCTGCATCAGCTTCCAGTTGCCTGGAATGCGCTGGCGACGGTAGCCCAGGATCTCCAGTTTGCGGCCATCGAAGACGCGGTCAAAATATTTCAGGATGGTGGGGCCGAGGAATGCTTCAAAGGGTTCCACGTCATGGTCAAAAGAGGCGAACACCACACCGCCACGCACAGCCACCTTGAGCTTGGTGAGTCCATGGTCTGCGACCTTGAAATCCTTGGGCATTCCGCCGTTGACCTTGCCCTCCTGCTTGACGCCGCGAATGAACGGCACACCCTGCAGCTCGCCCTTGAGGCTGTAGTTCCACTGGTGGTAGGGGCAGAAGAAGTCCTTGGCGTGGCCGTTGCGCTCACGGCAGAAACGCATGCCGCGGTGGGCACAGACGTTCTCCACCACATTCACATGGCCTTCCGGATCGCGCACCATGATGACGGAGCGCTCGCCCACCACCGTGCGCCTGAAGTCACCGGCGTTGGGAATTTCAGCTTCCAGGCCAACGTAGCACCAGTGGCCGTTGTAGAACAGGCGATCCAGTTCCTTCTTGTACAAATCCGCGCGGGTGTAGGCCCAGAAGGGCACCCGGCTGGTTCCTTCCCCCGGCCACTTAGGGCTTTCGGGGAACACGGTTTTGGTTTCACTCATTGCTTGTCTCCTTTGGGTTGCTTGGGTTTTGGTGATTGCAGCGCGTTTCAAACACCGCTGGGATAAAAAGCGTCCGCGTGGACATGCCCAGGCCCCACGCCCATGCGGGTTACAAGCAGGTTGAGGGCGTCCACCATGGCCGGTGCGCCGCACAGGTAGGCGCGCCAGCCGGCCAGGTTTCCCAGGTCCTTTTCAATCGCGTCGGTGACCAGGCCACTGCGTTGTCCGGCACCGGCCGCACCGGTGGCAACGACAATGTGGACTTGCACATTTGGGTTTGCAGCGGCCAAGGCCTGCAGGCGGTCGCCGTCATACACGTCCTCGGCGCTGCGCACGCCGAAGTACAGGTGGATGGGGTTGTTCATGCCGGTCGCCAGGGCGCCACGCACAATGGACAGCACGGGAGCCAAGCCGGTGCCGCCGCCCACACAGAGCATGGGGCCGGTGTGCTTTTTCCGCAGATAGGCAGTACCCAAGGGACCGCTGATGCGCAGTGCCGCGCCCACTTTCAGTTCATCAAAGACGAAGGCAGTGACACGGCCATCAGGCACGCGACGGATTTGGAACTCCCATTCGCCGTCATTGTGCAAGCCGGCCATGGAATAGGGACGTATGTGTTCCGGCGTGAATTGGACGGTGGAATATTGCCCAGCGCTGAATTCGATTGGTTTGGCCAGCTTGACCCGGATGCGGCGGATGTCATGCGTGGCCTCTTCGATGGCGGTGACCGTGCCCTTCACAATGCGCGCGGTGTGCACCACCACCTCGTCAACCTCGGGCAACTCGATGGTGCAGTTGTCGGTCAGCACGGCCTGGCAGGCCAGCACGTAGTCGTCTTTACCGGCCTGGGGGCGACCGGCTTCCGGCCCGCTGTCGCGCACCTGTCCGGACACCACGCGGCAACGGCAGGTGCCGCAACGGCCCGACATGCAGCTGTAGGAGATGGGCAATTGGTTGGCCCTTAGCACGTCCAGTAGATTGCTTCCGCTGTCCACGCTAAGACGCACATTGAGGGGTTCGACGACGATTTCCATGATTTGCTGGCCGCAGCCCTTGTCTCCTGTTTGCGGCGATTTTGAAGACTCGCGCCCTATAAGTCGATAAAGCAAAACCAATAGATAAAATCACCGTTGTGAATAAAGGTGTAGTGTATGGATTTGCGAGAAATCGACCTGAATCTGCTGGTTGTCTTCAACCAACTGCTGCTGGACCGCAGCGTGTCCACGTCGGCTGAGAAGCTGGGCTTGACACAACCAGCTGTCAGCAACGCCCTCAAGCGACTGCGCTCGGTCCTGAAAGACGAGCTGTTTTTGCGCACCTCGCGCGGCATGGAGCCGACGCCCTATGCACTGCACCTGGCGGAGCCGGTGATCTATGCGCTGGGCGCGTTGCAAACGGCGTTCACCACACGCGACACCTTTGACCCGCTCACCAGTACCCGCAATTTCCAGCTGGCCATGACTGATATTGGCGAGATGTACTTCATGCCGCCTCTGATGGTTGCCTTGTCAAAGGTGGCGCCGAATGTGCGTGTCAGCACTGTGCGACCCAACGCCGGAAACCTGAGGGAAGACATGGAGTCCGGCACTGTCGATTTGGCGCTAGGCCTATTGCCCAATTTGCAGGCCGGCTTCTTTCAGCGTCGACTGTTTCGTCACAAGTATGTGTGCGTCTTTCGCAAGGGGCACCCTTCAGCCAAATCACCTTTGACGCTCAAGCAATTTACGGAGCTAGACCATGTGGGTGTCGTGGCAGCGAATACGGGGCACGGTGAGGTGGATGGCCTACTCGATCGCGCAGGCATCAAACGCAAGATGCGACTGGTGCTTCCGCATTTCATTGCTGTGGGTCACGTACTGCAGAGCACCGATCTCATCGCGACGCTGCCGGAACGATTTGCTGAGCGCTGCGAGGCGCCGTTTGGACTTCTCACCTCTCCGCATCCGGCACGCCTGCCAGACATCGCCATTAACCTATTTTGGCATGCAAAGCTCAACCGGGATCCCGCAAACATGTGGTTCAGGCAGCTCTTTGTAGAGCACTTCGCCGATAGCGATGGCAAACGTTCACCGCCGCGTGCCTTACGCAACCCCTAGAGTGCATCGTGGCGCGCAATACATCAATACGCCTGCACAGGGTCGTGTCCCAACCCGTGGTGTAAGTTCCCAGCCAGGACAGGCTGAGGTACACGGTACTCAGCGAGCCACAGCGGACAGCCGAGTCGGCACAGTATCGCAGAGGGTTTGCAGCCCCTCAAGCTGCATGTAGCGCCGGTTCAGGCTCTACTCGTCGTTCTGCTCCAGCATCATCGCGCCCACCAGCCGGGTGATGGAGGCGTCATTGGGGAAGATGGACCACCTGCCCCCGTGTACGTTGCGGTCTCCTACAAACTTCCCATCTCGCCGCGATGGTAAGCGGCCGTGGCCGCCATCAAGCTCTCCTGGGTCGCGAAAGCCATGGGGCCGTTTGAGATAACAGGCTGATGCAGCGGTTCACCGATGAATACGGCGACCTTGGACCCGCCAGCCATGGCGACGAGTTTGTGCGTCGTCGCCTCGGTCACGGACGAGAAGATTGGCACACCGAGATCGTCGAGGCCAAAGACTTCTCCATCGACCTTCGCACTGCCATTGATTGGCATGAAGAAGGTGCACCGCCCTGCTGGCACCGGCAGCGTCAGTTCAGTGCCGGCCTCCAACGTGACGTCCAGCAAGGTGACCTCTGTCGGCGGCCTCAGCGGCGAGTGCACACCGTCGAAGCTGCCCAAGGGGATCCGTATCCGCGCACCGGGGCGATGGACCACCGGCACGTCATGCGGCGCCAAGGTCAACGCGAACGGCGCCGCGTTCTGCCTGTCCAGCGGAAGGTTGACGAAGATCTGCAGCAGGTGCGTGGTGCTTCCCAGCACCGCCGGGTTCTCTTCATGGACCACACCACGCCCTGCTGCTGTCCAATGCAAGCCACCCGGCTCGATCAGATTGCCGTTGCCCTGCGAGTCGCGGTTGGCAATGCCCGTTTCCGAGTCAAGAAACAGATAGGTCACCGCCGAGAAGCCGGCGTGCGGATGCGGCGGGAACGTGGGAGCGCTCATCCAGGCATGGTCGATGCCCATGAAGGGATCGAGCAGCGAGGGGTCGGCGCCGTGCAGGCGGTACGCCCGGAAATGGCTCCCGCGGTTGGCGCGCTGCATGCGGACGATGGAGCTCACGGCAATCTTCCTTTCGTGGCTCCGGCGGCTTCGGCCACCGTCAGCGACGGATAGTCGATGTATCCCTCGGGACCCGGCGAGTAAAAGCTGTTCTTGTCCGGTGCGTTGAGCGCAGCGCCCAAGCGGAAGCGCTCCGGCAGGTCGGGGTTGGCGAGGAAGGCGCTGCCGAACACGGTTGCAGCGGCCCGGCCAGCGGCCAGTGCGTCCTCGGCGCTGTCCTGCGTCAGGCCGCCACCGAGCAGGTAGGCGCCTTCGAAGCGCGGACGCAGCAGGGCATGGTAGTCGACCTTGGCGCCGAACAGGGCGACGTGCAGATAGGCCAGGCCGATACCGCGCAGCTGCTCGACCAGGTAGGTGTAGGTCTCTTGCGGCGCAGCATCGGTGATGCTGTTGAAGTTCATCTCGGGCGAGATCTTGATGCCAACGCGATCGGCACCGGCCTCGGCCACCATCGCGGCCAACACTTCCAGAACGAATCGGGCGCGGTTCGCGACCGAGCCGCCGTACTGGTCCTGTCGCTGGTTGCTGCCCGAGGACAGGAACTGCTCGGGCAGGTAACCGGAGGCGCCATGCAGCTCGACGCCGTCGAAGCCCGCCTCGATGGCGCGACGAGTGGCCTGGCGGTAGTCGTCAATGACCCCGGCGATCTCGTCCAGGCTCAGTTCGCGGGGCGTGACATAGTCGACCTGGCCAACGGGGGTCCAGGCCTGGCCTTCCGGCCTGATGGGAGAGGGTGCGACGGGAGTTGCGCCATCCAGCAGCGAGGGATGCGAGATGCGGCCGCAGTGCATCAACTGCATGAAGATGCGGCCGCCACGGACATGCACAGCCTCGGTGATCTTCTTCCAGGCAGCGACTTGGGCCACGGTCTCGATGCCCGGTGTACGCACGTAGCCCTTGCCCAAGGCAGACGGGAACACACCTTCGGTGATGATCAGACCAGCGCTGGCCCGCTGCGCGTAGTAGGTGGCGGTGATGTTGCCGGGAACCCCTTGGTCGTCGGCCCGTGAACGGGTCATTGGTGCCATGACGAGGCGGTTCGAGGCAGTGATGCGGCCGATGCGAATGGGGGTTAAAAGTTGGTTCATGGTCAGTTCCTCAAGTTGTGAATGCGATGGACGTATTCTTTATTAATCCGAAATAAAGATAAATATGGTGAAATGGCATTCATTGATCCAAAAATGGCGCAATAGAGATGGAACTGCTGAACGACATGGCCTTGTTTGTCGAGGTCGCCCATACGCGCAGCTTTCGTCGGGCAGCCGATGCCACGGGGGTGCCGAACTCAACGCTGTCCAGGCGAATCAGCGCCCTTGAAAAAGCCATTGGCCTGCGGCTCTTGCATCGCACGACACGCAAGGTCGAACTGACCGAGGCCGGTCAGATTTACTACGAGCGTTGCCGGCGCATCGTCGAGGAGGCGCGACTTGCGCACGAGCAATTGGGTGAGTTGCTGGCGCAGCCCAGTGGCGTGTTGCGCGCGTCGCTGCCGGTCGACTTCGCCACACTCTACATGGCGCCACTGGTCGCGGAATTCGCGCGCCGGTATCCGGGCATCGCCTTTGATTTCGATCTCACCCCGCGACGCGTGGACCTGGTCAGCGAGCCTTACGATGTGGCCATCCGCATGGGGGAACTCGCGGACTCGAACCTGATCGCCCGATTGCTGGCCCGCCTGTCGGTGCAGGTCTATGCCTCTCCGCGCTATTTGGAACTCTCCGGCGAGCCAAAGCTCCCCTCGGATCTGACGCAGCACGAGTGCGTGGGCTTTCCCAAGACAGGCAAATGGGTCCTGCATCGTGGGGCAGAGACCGTCGAGGTGGAAGTCGGTGGACGTCTGCAGGTCAACAGCATTGGCATGATCAGGCGCCTGGCAACATTGGACCTGGGTGTGATTTTGTTGCCCGAGGAGATTGCCGACGATGACGTGGCGGCCGGCCGGCTACGCCGGATATTGCCGGACTGGCAGGGGAGGTCGACGCCGGTCTATGCCCTGACCGAAACCCGTCTGCTACCGGCGAAGACCCAGCGCTTCATTGAGTTCTTGCAGGAACGGCTGGGCCAGCAAGACGAGACCAGGGCCCTGAGAAGGGTCGCAGTCGTTGATTGAAATGCAAAATGTGCAGGTAAATTGGTCTGCAGAAGGCCAAGCCATATTTGTTCAAACTGCCTTTTTGAAAGTGGATCAGTTCGCGAGAAATCCTCGGGAAAGAAGATCGCGCGAAGAATGATTGCTGATCTATACAGCGATCAGTCATTTGCGATGTGGCAGCTGAAGATCGACGCCATTCAAGTGCAAGTTCAAACCAATTCACGGTTGAAAATTATAGATATCGGAGGACGAAATGATGCACGCCATCCATTTGCTTCGCAGCGTAAACATGAACCTGCTTCCGATACTTGCGGAACTTCTGCGGTGCGCCAACGTCACGAATGCCGCAAAGAGATTGCACCTTACGCAATCGACGGTCAGCGGCTCCTTACGTCAACTGCGTGAAATCTTCAATGACGATCTGTTGGTCCAGCGGGGCCGCGACATGATCTTGACGGAAAAGGCCTCCCGCCTCATCCCGGAAGTCGAGAGAATCATGGAACTTGCCGGCCGGCTTTTCTACACCGATGCGTTTGATCCGTCCACTGCCGAGAACCAGTTCCGGATCGCGACCGCCGACTATGTTTCTGCGTTGGTGACGTCTCGGCTTGGCGCGACTTTGCAGGCCGAGGCGCCCACGGTGACCCTGACCCTGACGCCCACGCCAGGCACTTCCGCCAAAGAGCTGCGAATCGGCACCTTGGATCTGATCATTTGCCCAAACCGGCGGGCCAACTGGCAAGCCTGCGGCATCAGCGACGATGATCCCGAGTTTGGGCACGAGGTGTTCATGCGGGACCAATGGGTGGCGATTCAGTGGGCAGGACACCAGGCAAGGGGTTCCGCGCTCACGATGGATGACTACTTTTCGCGTCGGCACGTGATGTACTGTCGTACCGATGGACAGGACACGATCGAGCAGGAGACGCTTGCGCAACTGAATGTTCGCCAGCGGACTCAGTTTCAGGTGCCCTATTTCACATTGCTGCCGCAACTGGTGACAGGTTCCGATTTGATTGGTCTTGTACCTCGGTCCCTGGCCCTTCATTACTCTGCGCTTTTCCAGCTCGATGTTTTTGATCCGCCGTTTGAGTTGCCGCCCTTGGATCTGGTCATGATCTGGTCGCGCAAACGCGAAGAACACGCCGATCTTCTGTGGTTGCGCCAGATCGTTCGGCAGGTGGCTTCTGATGTCGACTGAATCCCCATCAGTGCGTCCGCGCCATCCCGGATGTCTTTAGCATTAGCAACGCATTTCCAGCAATCGGTTCGGCCAATACTTGGCATCTGAAGTATCTGTTTCCCAAATCGCTCAGTCTCTCCTAGATTCGGAAGTGTCAACACCCCCGAATAGAAATCGACAGGAGAACACCCGAATGGAAACACAACTCATCATTGACAACCAGGCCGTCGCCGCCTCAGGTGGCGCCACCTTCGACCGGATCCATCCGACCACTGGAGAGGTCGTCACACGTGCGGCGGCCGGCAGTGTCAAGGATGCCGAAACCGCCGTAGATTCAGCCCAAATTGCATTCCGAACTTGGTCGGCTACCGGACCCACAGAACGCCGCCGCATCTTGTTGAAGGCGGCCGATCTGCTGGAGGCCCGGACCCCGCAATTCATCGAAGTGATGGCGAAGGAGGTGGGCGCATCAGCGTTGTGGGCCGGCTTCAATGTGATGCTTGCGGCCAATCTGTTCCGGGAGGCGGCATCCTTGGCCACCCAGATTCAGGGGGAAACGATTCCGACGGACAAGCCCGGAGCCCTTTCCATGACCGTCCGCCAGCCGGTTGGCGTGATTCTCAGCATCGTGCCATGGAACGGCCCCGTGGTCTTGGCGGCGCGCGCCATTGCCTATCCCGTCGTGTGCGGCAATACGGTGGTTTTCCGTGCATCCGAGACCAGTCCCAAGACGCATACGCTGATTGTTGAGGCACTGGTGGAAGCCGGCCTGCCGGCTGGGGTTGTGAACATCATCACCAATGCACCGAAAGATGCGCCCGAGGTCATCGACGCACTGATTTCACACAAGTCAGTGCGGCGCATCAACTTTACCGGCTCGACGCGCGTCGGCCGCATCATTGCGGAAAAAGCGGGCCGCCATCTGAAGCGCTGCTTGCTGGAGCTTGGCGGCAAGTCGCCACTGGTCGTGCTGGACGACGCCGATATTGATGAAGCGGTCAAGGCTGCCGTGTTTGGCTCGTTCCTTTACCAGGGCCAGATCTGTATGTCCACTGAACGAATCATTGTGGATGAAAAGGTGGCCGACGAATTTGTCGCCAAGTTCGCTGCGCGCGCCAGGGAACTACCCGTGGGTGATCCGGCCAAGGGCGCCGCATGCGTCATTGGTCCCATGATCGTTCACGAATCCGGGGACCGTCTCAATCGCATGATTGATGACGCTGTTGCCAAAGGGGCCAAGCTCGCCACCGGTGGGCACGCAGACGGCGCACAGATGCCCGCCACCATCGTGGATCACGTGACTCCTGAGATGCGCATTTACGACGAAGAAACCTTCGGCCCCATCACGACCGTTGTACGCGCCAGAAACACAGAAGATGCCGTGCGCATTGCCAACGATACGGCCTATGGCCTGTCGTCTGGTGTTTTTGGCCGCGACGTGACCCGCGCGCTGTCCGTGGCGATGCGCATCAACACGGGAAGCTGTCACATCAATGGGGCAACCGTGCAGAACGAAGCCCAGGCCCCCTATGGCGGCACCAAGGACAGCGGCTATGGGCGCTTTGATGGACGCGCCGTGATTGATGAATTCACCGAAGTGAAGTGGATCACCATCGAGCCGGGCCAGCAGCAGTACCCCTTCTGACGCAGCGTGGCGGGGCTCACTGCCCCGTCCTTTTCTCCAAGAGATACCGAATTCAATGGAAAGCAAGAAATGGTGAAGAAAGCAAAAGCGCGCCTGACGACCAACGACATTCATGGCGCCTGGGTCATCATGCCAACGCCCGCGACGGCCAACGCGTCGGATTGGCGGGCGGAACACACCGTGGATCTCGATGAGACCGCGCGAATCGTCAACGCACTGATTGACGCAGGTGTGAACGGCATTCTGAGCAACGGTACGTTTGGCGAGTGCGCAACGCTCACCTGGGAGGAAAAGAAAGACTTCATCGCGACGGTGGTCGAAACCGCGAAAGGACGGGTTCCGTTCTTTTGCGGCACAACCGCCCTGCATACCCGAGAAGTCATTCGACAGACACGTGCGGCGATGGATATTGGCGCCAGCGGCACGATGCTCGGCGTTCCGATGTGGTGCAAGATGGAAGTCCCCACTGCGGTTCAGTTTTATCGCGATGTGGCTGACGCCTGCCCGGACGCTGCGATTGCAATCTACGCCAATCCGGAAGCCTTCAAGTTCGAGTTCCCCCGCCCCTTCTGGGCCCAGGTCTCGACCATTCCCCAGGTAGTGACCGCCAAATACCTCGGCATTGGCACACTCGACCTGGACCTGACCTTGACGAAAGGCATCCGCTTTCTGCCACACGAAGACGACTACTATGCGGCGGCCCGCATCGCGCCCGACCGGATGACCGCCTTTTGGTCCAGCGGCGCCATGTGCGGCCCCGCAACGGCCATACGCCTGCGAGATGCGGTTGCTGCAGCCAAACGCAGTGGAGATTGGACCGAGGCCAAAACGATTTCCGATGCCATGCGAAGCGCCGACGCGACGTTGTTCCCTCGTGGCGATTTTTCCGAATTTTCCAAGTACAACATTGGCTTGGAAAAAGCACGAATGGACGCCGCCGGCTGGCTCAAGGCTGGCCCTTGTCGTCCGCCTTATCACATCGTTCCCGAAGATTATCTGAAGGGGGCCTGCCAGTCTGGCTTGGCATGGGCGGCCCTGCACGCACGTTACACGGAAAAGACGCCAGGACAAGTCACCTGAGATGCGCCGTAGGCGTCATCCAGCCTCCATAGAGGTTGAAGCGCCGCGCAACGACCACGAGATGGCTCTCAGAGACACAAGCAACTGTCTTAAAAGTCAAGCCAAATGAATCGCATCGTCCCAAGGTTTGCCAGCTCTGACCATCGCGTTGAGG